>JAZRYO010000040.1:0-2430 GCA_045600785.1 Christensenellaceae bacterium
CACTTAACCGCAACGAAAGCGTGTGCAAATTCGTGGCAAGGAATAACTATTAAAACGGCAAGAAAATTTGCGAGATATAAAATTAACTTTTGAATATATAAATCCATAACAGTATAATTATATAATATTTTGCCTTAAAAATCAAGAAAAATCAATTTGTTAATCTTTTTTTTCGGGATTTTCGATTTCGTCGATTTTAATAGAATAAACGTCCTTAAAGTCGATACACTTTCCACAGTTGTCGCAAATTTTTGTCGGGTCTAAATCGCAAATCTCACACTCTCCGCAACCTATACATTTTCTATCGTATAAAACGCAATCGTCGTTATTTATGTTTTCTTTCTTCATATAATCACCATATTTATTATACTTTATACTTATATAAAAATCAACTCAAAAACAAAACAAATGTTTGATTTTAATAACAAATTATGTTATTATAAATAACGTAATTATGGCAAAAATAGACGAAAAACTCGAAAAGGTATATTCTTTTTTGGAAGAATACCGAAATAAATACGGATACAGTCCGTCAATAAGAGAAATTTGCACGGCGCTAAATATAAAATCGACGGCAACGGCACACTTTTATATAAATAGACTTGCAAGTCAAGGACGAATTTATAAAGCAAATCAAAAAAACCGTGCCGTATCGTTTGCAAACGATAAATCAGTCGATAATTTTTCAGTTCCCGTTATCGGTACTGTTACGGCAGGACAACCCATTTTCGCATACGAAAATTTAGAAGGATACGTTTCACTTCCCGACGATTTTTCACCCTTAGACGACTTATTTATATTAAGGGTTAAAGGAACGTCAATGATAGACGCCGGAATTTTCGACGGCGATAAAATTATCGTTAAAAAGCAATCGAAAGCCGAAAACGGAGATATTGTCGTCGCACTAATTGACGATGAAGCAACCGTAAAACGCTTTTTTATTAGGCAAGGCAAAATCGTCTTACACCCCGAAAATACTACGATGAAAGATATTTATCCCGAAAAAATAACGATACTTGGTACTGTCGTAGGATTATACAGAAAATACTAAAATGGAATTTATAGCGATAGATATAGAAAGTTGTACGGGAAGAAACGACGACGGAAGTTTATGTAGTTTCGGATATGCGATTTTCGACGAGAAATTTAACTTAATAGATAAAAAAGATATTTTAATTAACCCTATCCCGAAAAGGTTTTTAGTCGGCGACGACAAGCACTATAATAAGACGGGCGTAGAGTTTTCATACTCTATTCAATCTTTCAGAAATTCGCCGAAATTCTGCGATAAATACGACGAAATTCGTTCGGTTATAGATGAAAGAATCGTTTTACTTTTTGCAAACGGAAACGATATAAGATACTTAAATAACGCCTGTGATAAATACAACAAAAAAAGAATAGAATATAAATTTTTAGACGTACAATTTATCTTCCAACTTTTATACCCTTTGGAAACTTCTTTGGGACTTAAAAAACTTGCGGATAAATTTAACGTATCTTTTTTAGAACACCGTTCGGACGAGGACGCCTTTGCAACAGCAAAGATTTTGCAAGGAATATTAAAAGAAAACTCTTTAACTTTTAACGAACTCATAGAAAAATACGGCATTTCATACGGCGAAAATAAAGAATTTGGATATAAAAACTCTTATTCGACTGCCCTTTTTAACGGCGAATTTAACTTAAAACGGTCAAGAAGACTACAAACGATTATTTTTAACGATTATTTGGACAACTTGCCGAAAATAAAAACAAATAAAGTCGTTTGTTTTTCGTCTAAAATCGAAAAGGAAGACGTAAACTTTTTACGAACGCTTATAAACCTTGCATATAAAAACGATATTCGTTTCGTTCAAGATATAAATCAATCAAATATATTCGTTAGCGACGGCAATCCCAAAGAAGATAAAAAATTTCAAAGCTTAAAAATCAAAAGTAAAAATATAACTTATTTGACTTTGAACGACTTCAAAACTTTTGTCGGGTACAAAAAAGACGAAATATTCAAAGACGCTAAACTACTTAAAAATTATTTTTCCGTATATCAAAAATAAAGCGACGAAAAGTCGCTTTATTTTTTTATAAATTCAGTAATTTTTTCTTCTAAATCATCGTCGTCTTTTATACACTCGAACTTTTTGAAAAAAGTAATTTGTCTTTTTGCATAATGGCGTGAATTTAATTTTATTAGTTCGGAAGGAAAATCTGCACCGTTTATTAAATAATCGTAAACTTCCTTATATCCTATTCCTTGCATACATTGATTTTCAATCGTAATCCCCTTATCGATTAGACCTTTAACTTCGTCGATTAGACCGTTTGAAATCATTTTATCAACCCTTATATTTATTCTTTCATATATAGTATCCCTATTATCATTAATCACAAAATAGGCAAAGTTATACGGACTTGATTTCTGGCTTTCTG
>JAZRYO010000041.1:0-2129 GCA_045600785.1 Christensenellaceae bacterium
AATTTTACTTTATCTCCAACCGACCAACCTTTTATGTTTGCACGCATTTCATCGACGATAATACCGCCGTCTTCTGCGTATAATCTGTCTCCCGATGCATTGTATAACGTTATAATGTCAGAATTATCGGGAAGAGTTGAAACCTTTATTTTTTCGCCGTTTATGTCGGCGGAAAAAAAAGTAAACGGCGTTATCTTTTTTATTTCGTCTATCGAACTTTCCATCTCTTCGCAGGATAGTTCATCGACGTTTCGAAGCATTAAATCGTAATGAAATCTTCCGCCGAAAACAACCCTTATTGGATACCCGACTGTTAAAGCGCCTTCGATTCCAATACAAATCGAAATTACGCAAGCGGAAATACAAAGCGCACCTATGATTTGACGTTTTATCTTTCTAAATACGCTTCCCAAAGAAATTTTCATAAAGGCGTTTGCGTGCATATTTTTAATTATCTTCGGCGGTTCGGTATCGTCGTTAACGTATCCGCCGTACGCTTCGCTCGGATCTATTTTCGCTATCGCTTTTGCCCCGAGAAGTGCCGATAATACACCGATAATAAATACGGCGAAAATCCCCAAACAAGTCGGGACGATGCGTATAAGCGGAACTGCGCCCGAAATTCCGTGTGAAACAGTCATAAGTTCGGTGCAAACGCCTAAAAGTTGATTTCCGACTAATACGCCGATTATACACGCAGGAATATTGATTATTATGGTATAAAATACGAAAAGGAAAACCACCTTAAAACCACTAAATCCAAGCGCACGGAGTAGCCCTATCGTCTTTCGTTGATTTTCGATTATTATTTTTATAAAGATAAAACTAAAACCTAAACTTATAAGCCAAATTACTGCGGGGATAAACGAAGATAAAACGTTTATCGTATATAAATCGTCTTTAAGTTCCATCATTGCGTCCGACTCTTCGACGAAGGTTTCGGATATTAGATTTTCGCCGAAAAGCAACCGAATATCTTCCATACGCTTTTTTTGTTCGTCTTTTGATAAATCGTCGTCGAAATAAATCAGCCATCTGTTCGCCACGTCGCTTACGGGCAAAAATTGTCCGATATCTTCTTTATCGACGTATAAATACGCAAATTGAGTACTTTCATACGACGACATTTCATCTTTAACGCAACTCATCGTTTCGGGGTTGGATACGGTCGCTACGACGGTTATTTCAATATCTTCATAAGGAAGATTAACAATCATTTTATCGCCCGACAAAACGTCGTTATACTCGGCAAACTCGTATGAGATATACGCCTTTATCCCCGACACTTCCCCTTTTATTTCGTCGTGGATAGTTTGTTTATACGGACCGTCGTTATCCCACGAAAAAAGACGAACCGAATAAAGTTCTCCGCTTTCGGTCGTTATATTCGTATCTAAAAAGACGGCGTCGGAAACGTACTTAATGCCGTCTATATTTTCAATTTGTTCCTTTATATCCGTATTTGTTAGCCCCGTCAAATAAACGACTTGCGGTGGATTGCTGTACGATATAAAGTCGTTCATCGTGTTCGTGGTCGAAATTCCCAAATTGATACCGAGAAAAGCAATGGTAAACGACAATAACGACATCAAGAAAATCCCGAGGGTAAACCCTTTGTTTCTTCGAATTATAACACGGCACAACTTAAAAAATGTTTTCATTTTCTACTCATTTATTTTTCTTTTGTATAATGTACTTATTCATTATATCACGCCTTAAATTCTTTTTCAATAAATTATATGCAACGAATATAATGAAAATTTTATTTTAGAAAATCCGATTTCTTTTGAAAGCGGACTTTACTATCTAAATTAAAAGGTCGAAAAACCGTCTTTTGTCCTTAACGTCGTCGACATCGACTTCGTACATAAAACTTTTTGCCGTTTCATATGGCATAACCAAAGGACACCCGTAAAGAAGTTTATCGGAACGTTCGGTCTTTTTAATAAGCAACCTATTGTCGTAAAGCCCACCGATTAAAAGACCTTTATAATATAACAAATACTCGCCCATCATTTTTTTGAAAGTTATTCCGTCAACTTCTTTTAAGTTGTCTTTAACGTAAATAAAATATTCGTTCGTAGTCAAAATTTATTACTCCTCCGTTAAAAAAATTTCTTGAAAATAAA
>JAZRYO010000042.1:0-2837 GCA_045600785.1 Christensenellaceae bacterium
GTAATTTTAGTAATTTTGTCGTTAACGCTTTTAATCTCGTCGTGTTTTGCCGTTTCGTGTTCAAAACAAAACGATACGGGAAAAGAATATTTGCGTTTACATATTCGGGCAAATTCAAACGACGAAAATGACCAAGAAATAAAATATATAATTAAGGATAAGGTCGTCGAATACCTAACACCGCTTGTCGCCGAATATAAGGACAAGCAAAGTGCGATAAACGGACTTAAAGCGAACTTAAACGGCATAAAAACGGTCGTGGATAAGGTCCTTTTCGAAAACGGATTTTTATATCAATCGAACGTGGAAATCAGGTATGAAAAATTCCCGACGAGAATATACGACGATAAGACGCTTGAAGAAGGGTTTTACGAAGCTTTGATTATAGAACTCGGTAAAGCCGAAGGCGAAAACTGGTGGTGCGTCGTCTATCCGCCATTTTGTTTTTCGGGCGTGGAAAACGTTCGCTACCGTTCAAAAATCGTCGAAATAATAGAGAAATTCAAAGCCCGTAAAAACTCAAAAGTACATAGTTAAAAACTTATGTAAAGGGAGAGAATATGAATAAAAGAATTTTAGCACTTCTTTTGGTATGTTTGGGCGGAATACTGACTGTTTCGGCATCGGTAGTCGCCTATAAAAACGCCAACGCAAAAGCAGTCGCATTTTACGAACAGGTAGAAGACGTTGCGATACTTCGTCAAGGAAGTTCGGGAACGTTAGTTAAAAAGGTCCAAGAACGGCTTAAAAAATGGGGATATTATTCGGGTTCGGTCGACGGTGTTTTCGGTCCGAAAACAAGGCAAGCGGTTATACTTTTTCAAAAGCGTAATAAACTCGTTGCCGACGGAATAGTGGGAACTAAAACCTTTAACGCACTCGGAATAAACCCTAACTCGTCGACGCAAACGCAAACGACGAGCGGATACAGTTCGTCGGATATAAACTTACTTGCAAGGCTTATTTATGCGGAAGCAAGGGGCGAGAGTTATACCGG
Organism: Christensenellaceae bacterium; assembly: GCA_045600785.1. Taxonomy (GTDB): domain Bacteria; phylum Bacillota; class Clostridia; order Christensenellales; family Borkfalkiaceae; genus UBA10281. The sequence continues at coordinate 998 of JAZRYO010000042.1, forward strand.
ACAAGTTGCGGTCGGGGCGGTTGTTCTAAACAGAGTTAAAAATCCGTCTTTTCCGAATACGATATCGGGAGTTATATACCAGCCGTACGCCTTTACTTGCGTTAAAGACGGACAAATAAATTTAACGCCTAATTCGACGGCGTTTACCGCAGCCAAGGACGCAATGAACGGTTGGGACCCGTCGTACGGAAGTTTGTATTATTACAACCCGAAAATTGCGACGAGTAAATGGATATTTTCAAGAACGACGGTGGTGACTATCGGAAGCCACGTCTTTGCGTTATAAGGAGAGAATATGGAAGAAAACAAAAAAAATCCTGCGATAGAAAAAGTCGAATCATTAGGTAATAACAGCGAAAAAAAACGAGAAGAATACGCAACCGAAAAATACGAAAAAAAACAACGTAGAAAAAAAAGAAAAAACAATAATAACGGGTTAAAAATAGCGACGATAATTTTGGCGTCGACAACGCTTATATTAAGCATAACGTTAGGTTTATCACTCTATAGGGGCGGATTTAACAACAAAAACGGTGAAACGTCTACGGCAAATACCGAAAGATATTTCTATGATTTCGTCGGATACGTCGATAATATGGAAACGACGATGAGTAAGGTTTTAATCTCGTCCGACAGTCAAGGTCAAGAACGGCTATTAGGCGATATTATGGTACAAAGTAATCTCGCCGATTCGTCGCTCGGCGCACTTCCTATTAAAGACGAATCAAAGTATTATACGTCCAAATATATAAACCAAGTCGGCGACTTTTGTAAATATTTGCACAACAAACTTATTCGTGGTGAAAGGCTTTCCGAAAGCGATTTCGATACTCTTGAAAGTATGTATGAAATAAGCGTAAACTTAAAAGAATCGCTACTTAAATTATCTTCGGACATCGACGAAACGTATGATTTTTCGGCACTTGAAAACGGCGACGCCGACGACCTTATAATTTCAAGTTTTACAAAGTTGGAAGACAATGCGGTGTCTTATCCCGAAATGATTTACGACGGTGCATTTTCGGACGGAATAGAAAATAAAACGGCAAAAGGATTATCGGGCGAAGATATAACCGAAGACGAAGCCGTTTCGCTATTTTCAAGTATATTCGAAGCCTATGACGTAGAAAATGTCGAGTGCGTAGGAATGACCGAAAACGGCATTATAGACACCTATAACATCGTCGGAGATACTGAAAACGGTCAACTTTACGCACAGTTTACAGTTAAAGGCGGACACCTTATAGCCTTCAATTCGAGAAGAAATTGTATGGCTTCGAATTTAAGCGAAGACGAAGCGGAAGAATATGCGACTGCGTTTTTGAGTTATTTGGGTATAGACGGTATGGAGTGCGTGTGGAAGTACACGACCGAAAACAGCGAATATCTAAACTTTGCTTATAGCGTTGACGACGTGATTTTCTATCCCGATTTAATTAAACTTCACGTTTGTCGTGAAACGGGTAGGATAATCGGTATGGACGCAGACAACTATTATATGAGTCATATTGGTAGAGAAAATAAGCCGTACGACGTAGGCGAATCGGAAGCGTACGATAAAGTATCTAAAACCCTTCAAGTGTTATCGGTAAACAAAGCGGTAATACCGCTTGGGGCGGGAAGCGAAAAGTATGCTTACGAAGTTGTCGGAAGTAATGACGGCGACACTTACTACGTTTATTTAGACGGAAATAATTTGCAAGAACTTGAAATTTATAAAGTCGTCGAAACGGACGCAGGCAGACTTTTAGTATAATTTTATCATTAAAAAATGGGCGGACTTTTTGGAAAAAAATCCGCCGATAAGTTTATTATTGAATAAATTTCTTTAAGTTTCGTA
>JAZRYO010000043.1:0-1560 GCA_045600785.1 Christensenellaceae bacterium
AACGCTTCTTTGGATATATCGCATTTAAGAAGATAAATAGGTAAAATTTTAACGAGTTTATCGGCAAATTCCATCGTTTTGAGTTCTAAAACAGGATTATCCAAATGCAAAAGTTGATGTAAAACCCTATCGGGCGCTTCACTATCCGACAATTTACGGATAGAATTCACTTTACTTTGTTCTATAAAACATAATGCTTTAATAGGGACTTTACCCTTTTTACCATAAGATTCTTTGCCGTTCCAAGGTGTTCCGTGCGCATAAAAAACACCGTTATCAAATTCGATAATAGGCTTATCGCCGTTCAAAATCTCCGCACCTTGTAAATACTTAACCCAAAGCGAAGAATGAGTCGATTTCCCCGCACCGCTTCTGCCTAAAAATGCGTATGCGTTCCCTTGATATTCTACGACCGAACAATGCAAAATAAATCTGTTAAAAGATAAAACTTTTTTGCAAATTTCACGGTATAAACAAATATTTTCCAAATATCCGACCGAAAATTCGGGAGTGAGTTTTCTCTCGTTTTCTATAATTTTGTCGTCAACTTCGACTTCGATATCGCAAGGCGACGTTTGGTCTAACGACAAATAGTCCTTGCAAAGACGGTCGGTATGTCCGTATTTATTATTTATTTTTACTCTTAAACCGACTAAATCGTATATCATATTTTCATTTTACCATAAAACACGGCTTTTTACAATAATAATGACCGCATAAAAAAAATTAAATAAAAGATACTTTTTATATGAACGTACAAAAAAATTTGAAATACAACGAAGAAATGATAAAAGCGTTAACCGGAAGCGACGACGTGATTTTTTTCGAATTTTTATGCGGAAATAAAAACGCTACGGCAATTTACGTCGATTCGATAACCGATAAAGAAGTTTTAGGTCTTGAAGTTATAGGGGTTTTAGAAAAAATTTCAAGGCGTGGAAACGTTCAAAATTTATCAAAGAAAATAACGCTTGCAAACGTGAAAACTTGCGATAAAATACAAAACGCAGTTGACGATATTATGTCGGGACACACCTTGATTTTTTTCGACGGATTGCAAAAAGCATTATCCGTTGACCTAAAAAAATTCGAAGTCCGTGCCATATCCGAGCCACCAACGGGACTTGCAATTAAAGGACCGAGAAACGGTTTTACCGAAAGCATTAAAACAAATATCAGTTTAATCCGTAGATACCTAAAATCTCCCGACTGCAAAATAGAAATGTTAAGCAGTGGCAAATATACGAAAACGTCTATCGCCTTTTTGTATATAAACGGTATAACAAATCCGGAACTAATCGAAAAGATAAGAAAGAAAATTCAAAAAATAAATATCGACGGGATACCCGACAGTTCATACGTCGCAAAAATGATATCCGAAAGAAAATACTCTTTTTTCAAACAAGTGGGGTTAACAGAAAGGCCCGACGTCGTAATTGAAAGATTACTCGAAGGAAGGGTTGCCATAATCGTTGACGGTTCGCCTTTCGTATTGACACTTCCCTATATTCTACTCGAAGATTTTCAGTCGGCAGAAGATTATTATATTTCGACGTACAG
>JAZRYO010000044.1:0-2271 GCA_045600785.1 Christensenellaceae bacterium
TTCTCACTTTGCGATATTGAAGACTATATCCCGTCCGAAAATAAAAAATGGACGCTAAATAATCTCCCGTGTTTCCCCGACAAATTCAAATTTAAGTTAAAGGAAAAGGACGACGGCAAAATTGACGAAGGCGTTAAAAAACAATTCGAGATAATAAAATCGCTTATCGCCCGTCAAGACGTTGACGCTATCATTAACGCCGGCGACTCCGATAGAGAAGGCGAAATAATAATAAGACTTTGCATAGAAAACGCAAAAACTTTCGATAAGCCCGTTTACAGACTTTGGCTACCCGACCAAACGCCCCAAACGGTAAAAACTTCCCTTGCCGAAATGAAGGAAGACAAGTTTTACGACAATTTGGCGAACGAAGGGTTTTCAAGGACGTATATCGACTGGCTTTACGGCGTAAATTTAACGAGATACGCAAGTATAAAAACGGGGTCGCTTCTCCGTGTCGGCAGAGTTATCGTGCCGATAGTCAAGGCAATTTACGACAGGGATACCGAAATTGAAAATTTTAAGCCCGAAACCTATTATTCTCTTGTTTCGAAAGCGTTGACAAACGGCGAAGAAATAGAACTCGTTTCAAAATATAAATTTAATAAAGACGAAAAGAGAAAAGCCGAAATATGTTGCGAAAGAATGAATCTTCTTAACGCAACCGTCATAGACAAAAAGACCAAACGGGAAATATTAAACCCCGGAAAACTCTACTCTTTAACAAAACTTCAAAACTATTTGGGTAAAAGATATAAAATGTCTATGGAAAAGAGTTTGGCAATTACCCAAAAACTCTATGAAAGCGGATACGTAAGTTATCCGAGAACCAACTCCGAATATCTCGCAACCAACGAAAAAGGCAAGATTAAGCAAATTTTGTCGGAAATTAAGGAACTTGGATACCCCGTCGAATTTAAGGATAAAAAAACAATTTTCGACGACGGAAAAATAGAATCGCACTCGGCTTTGACTCCAACCTATAAAATACCCAAAAAAGAAAATTTATCGGAAGACGAATACGCCGTCTATTCGGCGATACTCCGTAGATTCGTCGCAGTATTTTGCAAGGACGACTGTTTGATAGATAAATCCGAACTTACTATATCTTTAGGCGGAAAAGAAGATTACGTTATAAAAGGTTCGATTATCGTTTCGCAAGGTTGGACGAAGTTCGACGGACAAGATAAAAAAGACAAAATACTTCCGTCTTTTAATATAGGCGACAAAGTAAACGTCGATTTTAAGCCCGAAGAAAAACAAACTACTCCGCCCAAACATTACACTATCGAAACGCTAAACAACTACCTTAAAAATCCGTTTAAGGACGACAAACAAGAAAGCGACTCGGACGACGAAGAATATAACGCAATTTTCAAGGGCTTGGAACTCGGAACGGAAGCGACGAGAACGGGCATTATCGACAACGCTAAAAAAAGCGGTTATATATCCCTTAAAAAAGACGTTTATTATCTCGAAAACGGCGGACGCTTTTTAATCGAACAACTTACCGATATGAATATATCTATGGATAAGTATAAAACGAGTGAATTAGGTCAAGCCTTAAAAAAGGTTTACCGTGGAGAGATAAGCGTTTTAGACAGCGTAAATCTTGCTAAACAAGAAATTCAGGCGGTATTTGACAACAAGGTGGACGAAACGGGATTTTACGGCGACGAACTCGGTGTCTGTCCAAAATGCAAAGATAAGATTATAAGAAACCGTTTCGCATATACTTGCAAAAACGATAAATGCGATTTCAAAGTAAATTTTCAAATACTCGGCGCAAAAATAAACAAGGCGGTTTTAAGTAAAATTTTAACCGACGGAAAAACCGATAAAATGACGTTTACTTCCAAATCGGGAAAGACATTCGATTGCGAACTTAAATTAGATAAAGACTGTAAATTAAATTTCGACTTCAAAAATTAAAAATGCTACGACAATCGCCGTAGCATTTTTTTATTTCTCTTTATTACCTTGTATCTCGTCTTTATATTTGAAAATATCTTCGCCCGATTTAGTCATATACTCTAAATTTTCGTCGCAATCGTAATATAAATTCATTTCGCCGTTTACGTTTACGGTTAAATATACGTTTCCCATAAGGTCGGTACGGTAATACGGTATATCTCTTGACGAAAGCGTCGATAAAGTATTTGCCCTTGGGTGATAATAGTTAGAATCGAATCCGCAAGATATAACCGCATATTCGGGTTTAATCAAGTCGATAAAACTTGCGGACGACGACGTTTCGCTTCCGTGGTGTCC
>JAZRYO010000045.1:0-4038 GCA_045600785.1 Christensenellaceae bacterium
AAAGAAGGCACGAGCCAACTCGAAGTATCGGCAACTATCAACGGTCAAAACGTATGGGCATTAGTTGACGTTAACGTTGAACAAGAACGTTTATCTATCGAACTTGCAACGGGCGACCACGTTGCGTTATCCGTTGAACAAGGAGTAAACTACGAAGTTTACTTGACGACTTTGGATAGCGAAGACACCGTAAAATCGGTTGACCTTGACTGGACCGTTTGTTTCGGCTTAGAAGACGTTACCGAAGACGCAACGGCACAATGGAGTAGCGACGAAATCGCAAGCCTTTCGGAAACGGTGCTTACGGCTGAATCTCTTGGACAAGAAGACGTCACTTTGTCTTTCGAATATAACCATCCCGAACGTGGACTTAGAACGGGCAGTATTACCGTCAGAGTAAAGGTAGAAAGAATTAACGTTGAACTTTCCGACGTATTCACCGTTGAAAATACCAACGTACAACCTTTAACCTTGGCTGAAGACGTTCAAGGCGAAGTTCAAGAACTTCTTTTCGGCGAAGTTGACATTTTAGACTCTTACGACAGTAGAGTTATTACCTTAAACGCAAGCGCACTTCCTACGAAGGTAGAAGACGGCTTGGGCGAAGATAAGGAAGTAATTTTAGTAACCGATTTAGTTAACTATTCGTTCAAGATTAACCTTTACACGAAGATTATAAGAACCAAAGAAGATTGGGATAATATGGGCAAGTTATCCGGAGAAGCGGCTAACGACGCACTTGCTAATATTCCTACGACTTGGGACGGTTATTTCGTACTCGGCAACGATATCGAATATAACGGCGAGTATTTAAGTTTATTCGGCAAGGGCAACAAGTGGAACGCTAACGGCGACTGGAACAAGATTGAAACCCGTGGATTTAAGGGCGTCATCGACGGTAAGGGCTTTAACGTTAACGGAATGACGATAACGGCTAACACTTATCAAAATCAATGTTGGGGCTTAATTCCCACGATGCAAGCTTGTTCGGTAATTAAGAATATTTCGTTCACCAACGCATCTGCAATAGACGCAAGTTTCATTTCTTCGTTCTTCTGCGGAACTATGGAAAACGTTCATATTCAATTCAGCGAACTTTCGACTACCGGCATAAACGACGGATTTGCAGGCGTTGTCGGCGGATATAAGAACCTTGAAACCGCAACGGTTAGAAATTGTTTCTTCGACGCATCCGACGCTAAACTTACCGGCGACGTAAGACTTATTCACGTCGGTGGACACTGGGGCAAGACCGAAATGGTCGTTGAAAACGCTTATGCGGTTATTGCGTCCGACGCAAGCGAAGACGTAGGATTAGAAACTTACGCTTCGTTCGACTTATTAAAGGCTGACGATAGTGCGCAAGCCGTATTCGAAGACGAATTCGATAGTAATTGGGCGATAGTAAACGGAATCCCCGTATTTACTAAATTATATAACGTGGAAGCACTTGCTATAACGAATATGGACGAACTTCCCGAAGGCGCTGTAAGTTGCGGTTCTTCGTTCGAAGTTAAGTTCAATAAGTATTTCGTAAGCGCAGTAGTATTGACGGCAAACGACGAACCTTGCGACATTACGTTCGCACACGGCGAAGTCGTAATCCCCGACAGCGAAGAGATGGTCGGCAACTTCAAATTAGTTGCTACTTATTTGTACGGCGGAGAACCCGTTGAATACGAATTCAGCGTTAAATACGTTGTCAATAATTCGGCAAGCAAAGTTATCGACTTTGATATGGGAACCGACGGCAAGAGTGCATTAGAAGGCACGGGATACGTCGTTGATTTAAGCGACCTTGCAGACGGTTTAGGCGAAGTAGTAAGCGCAAAATTAGGAGAAACCGATATAACCGAATACGCAAGTATTTCGGGTGCAACCTTAACCCTTTCTTTAGGCGCATTTAACGGCGGAAGAATGTACGGTGATAAGGTTATCACTATAATATCTAACGACCAAGGCGTAGAATATCACACTACGATTTCGGCAAAACTTATTACCAAGACCTTAAAGAGTAAACAAGACCTTGATAATATGGGCGCAATCGCAAAAGCGTTTGCAAACGACGGCGGAAACACTTGGGACGGATATTTTGTTTTAGGCAACGACATTGCTTACAACGGAATATATCAAGGTATGTTCGGTTCGAAGAACGTTTGGACGGGTGCAGGAAACTGGGATAAAGTCGAAACCCGTGGATTTAAGGGTATATTCGACGGCCGTGGATTTAATATCGACGGTATGGAAATTATAAGATATTACGACGGAGCAACCGCAATTCAAGCAGGATTTATTCCTACTATGATGGCAGGTTCGAAACTTATGAACGTTTCGTTCACTAACGCTTCGGTGACCGACGGTGCGTTTATCGCAATGAAATTCGACGCAACGACTGAATTTAAGAATATTTACGTTCAATATAAGTCGCTTGTCGGCGATAAGCAAGATACCGCAACGTTTGCACCTTCTGCAAACTTGACTCCTGTTTCGAGTTACGTCTTTATCGACGCAACTAAAATTGAAACTTACGTCAACTCTACGGGTGGTTGGGCAAGAGCAAGACTTATGGATAGGTCTGCAGGCTTAAACAACAATACTCACTGCTACGGCGTAGGTAACGACAAGACTACGGGTGAAGGCGATACACTCTTAACTCAAGAATCTGCATACTTCATCTCGCTTAACAAAGACGTATTTAAGGCAAATACCTCAATGCAAAACGATATAAAGACTTGGGATACTTCGTTCTGGGCTATATTAGACGGAATGCCCGTTCCCAAGAACTTGTTAGACGAAAGCGTAGTTTTAATCACTAACGAAGGCGAACTTCCCGAAGGTGCGGTTATGACCGGTACTTCGTTTGAAGTTAAGTTCAACAATCCTATGGTCGAAGTTACGATTTTAACTTCCGATGACCAACCTTGCGATATCGAATATATTGGCGGTTCGGTCGTTATTCCCGATAGCGAAGATTTAGTAGGCAGTTATAAATTGCTTGCAAAATCGTCGTTCAGTGCAGGCGACCCCGTTAAGTTATTCGAGTTCAGCGTTAGATACGTTGTAAGCGTAAGCGTAAGTCAAAAAATAGACCTTGACTTCGGAACTAACGGTAAAAGTGCTTTAACTGACTGCGTATTCGATTTAAGTTCTATCGAAGCCGATTTAGGCGAACTCGTCGAAGTAAAACTCGGCGATACCGATATAACCGAATTCGCAAGTTTACAAGGAAAAGAATTAACCGTTTCTCTCGAAGGATTAAACGGCGGAAAACTTTACGGCGATAAGGCATTGACCGTAATCGTAGATAACCAAGGCAAAGGACACAATATAACCCTTAACGCTTTCTTTATCACGAAGACCTTAAAGACTGCACAAGACCTTGATAATATGGGCGCAATCGCAAAGGCGTTCTCGGGCGATAACGGAAACACTTGGGACGGATATTTCGTTTTAGGCAACGATATAGCGTATGACGGAGTGTTTGTCGGAATGTTCGGAACTGCAAACGTATGGACGGGAGCAGGCAACATCGACAAGACCGAAACCCGTGGATTTAAGGGTGTATTCGACGGCTGTGGATTTAATATCGACGGTTTGGAAATCGTAAAGAACACGACGAGCGGTGCGGGTAGCGGATTTATTCCTACGCTTATGGCAACCGGCGTTATCAAGAACGTTTCGTTCACCAACGCATCGGTAACCGACTGCGGATATATCACTTCGAACTGTGCAAACGGTGCAACTTACGAGAATATTTACGTTCAATATAAGGCAATCATCGGTCAAAACTCCGATACGGCAACCTTTAACCCGAACGGAAACGTTACGACTAATGCAAGGAGAGTATTCATTGACGCATCTAAAATAGAAACTTACGTTAACTCTACGGGTGGTTGGGCAAGAGCAAGATTCTTGGACAGAAAGGCAGGCGAAGGTTCACTCGTCAATCCTAACGCTTACGCAGTAGGAAACGCATTGACGACGACGGTAGATAATAAGCCTATAACTCAAGAACACCCCAATTACGTTTCTATAAAC
>JAZRYO010000046.1:0-14032 GCA_045600785.1 Christensenellaceae bacterium
ATTTAAGGAGGAAAGAAAATGTCAGATCCTATTGCAGATATGCTTACACGCATCAGAAATGCGTTAACTGTAAAGCACGAAACGGTAGAAATGCCCGCTTCGAATATGAAAAAATCAATCGCACAAATACTTTTAGACGAAGGATACATTGCAGGATACGAAGTCGTTGAAGACGGAGTACAAGGCAAGATAGTCATCACCTTGAAGTATGGACCCAAGGGCGAAAAAGTTATAAACGGATTAAAGAGAATATCGAAACCCGGACTTCGTATCTATGCAGGATGCGAAGAACTTCCCAAGGTTTTGAACGGACTCGGAATTGCGATTATATCTACACCCAAGGGAATAATGACAGACAAGGCTGCAAGAAAGCAAAACCACGGTGGCGAAGTTCTTGCATACGTCTGGTAAGGAGGTCCGAACATGTCAAGAATAGGTAAAGAGCCGGTTAAAATCCCGGCAGGCGTTACGGTATCTACCGATAAAGACGTTATTACCGTTAAAGGACCTTTGGGAACTTTAACTCAAAATTTCGACGCCGAACACATTGTAATTTCCGTTGAAGGTGATTTAGCGAAAGTTACGAGAAGTAGCGACGAAGCGTCGATTAGAGCAAAACACGGATTGTATAGAGCCCTTCTTCAAAATATGGTCGTCGGAGTCACTCAAGGATACGAAAAGAGCCTTGTAGTAAACGGCGTAGGTTGGAAGGTTGCCCAACAAGGCAAGGACATCAATATGTCCATCGGCTTTTCTCACCCCGTAGTTTTCTCGGCGAAAGAAGGAATAACCTTAACGGTTGTTTCCCCCACGGAAATCAGCGTTAAAGGTATGGACAAAGTTGCAGTCGGACAAACGGCGGCTACGCTTAGAGCAATCAGATTGCCTGAACCTTATCACGGATACGGTATCGCTTATAAAGACGAAGTTATCGAACGTAAGGAAGGCAAGACTGCAGGTAAGTAAGAGGTGAACTGAAATGATAACTAAAATAGATAAAAATGCTGATAGAAGACATAGACACGAAAGAGTCAGAGTTAAAATCTCCGGCACGAGTGAATGTCCCAGACTTTGCGTTTATAGAAGTTTGAATCACATTTACGCACAAATCATCGACGACGTAAAGGGCAACACGTTAGTTGCATGTTCGTCCAAAGAAAAAGCGGTTGCGTCTTTACTTGCAGGCAAGAACAAATGTGAACAAGCCAAGATAGTAGGTCAAGAACTTGCTAAAAAGGCAAAGGCAAAGAAGATAGAGAACGTTGTATTCGACAGAGGCGGATATTTATATATCGGTAGAGTACAAAGTTTAGCAGACGGCGCCAGAGACGGCGGCTTAAAATTCTAATAAGAGGAGTTAAAAATGGCAAGAGAAAATAATAGACCTCAAAGAAAGCAAGACCGTGATGATGGTCTTTGCAAAAAGTTAATAGCCGTCAACCGTATCACCAAAGTTGTAAAGGGCGGACGTAAAATGAGATTTTCCGCACTTGTAGTCGTTGGTGACGAGAACGGCAAAGTCGGATACGGAAGCGGAAAGGCGAACGAAGTTCCCGAAGCAATCGAGAAAGCGTCCACCCAAGCGAGAAAGGCAATGAGAAAAGTATCTTTAGTCGGAAGCACAATACCCCATGCGGTATTAGGTAAATTCGGCAGAGGTTCGGTTCTTATGATGCCGGCTGAAGAAGGTACCGGAGTTATAGCGGGCGGACCTGTCCGTGCGGTAATGGAAGCAGCGGGAATTAAGAATATCAGAACGAAATCTCACGGTACTTCTAACCCTATCAATATGGTTAAAGCGGTTATCACCGGATTAAACGAACTTAAAACGGTTGAAGAAGTCGCAGCACTTCGTGGAAAGTCCGTCGAAGAAATCGAAGGTTAAGGAGGGAACTTAAAATGGCTACGAAAAAGACAGCAGGTCAAGTTAAGGTCACCCTTATTAAAAGTCCTATTGCATGCCTTCCCAAGCAGAAAGCAGTAGTAGAGGCTTTGGGCCTTAAAAAATTAAATCAATCGAAGGTTTTTACCGATAGCGATACGTTGCAAGGTCAATTAAGACTCGTATCTCATATGGTAAAAGTCGAGAAAGCATAAGGAAGGTGTACTATGAGAATTGATACATTAAGCCCTGCAGAGGGTTCGAGAACTTCCGCAAAAAGACTCGGCCGTGGAATCGGTTCCGGACTCGGAAAGACGAGCGGTAAAGGTCATAAAGGACAATGGGCAAGAAGCGGTGGCGGAGTAAGACCGGGATTTGAAGGAGGTCAAATGCCTTTAACCCGTAAAGTCCCCAAACGTGGATTTAACAACCATTTCAGAAAAGTTTATGCAGTAGTCAATCTCACCGAACTTGCTACTTTCGAAGCGGGAACGGTAGTTGATTTCGCTACTCTTTGGGAAAACGGACTTGTAAAAGAAGTCAAGGGTGCAGTAGGTCTTAAAGTTTTAGGAACGGGAGACTTAAACGTTGCATTAACCGTTAAAGCGTCTAAATTCTCTGTGGCTGCAAAGGCTGCTATCGAGAAAGCAGGCGGAACTTGTGAAGAAGTTTAATTTTTCCAAAGTATTTAGCGGAGGTAGAATATGTTTGAAACATTAAAAAACGCATTCAAAGTAAAAGAAATAAGACATAAAATCTACTGGACGCTTCTATTCCTTTTAATATATAGAATAGGATGCTATATTCCTGTTCCAGGTGTAGGAGACGCCCTTTTGGACCAATCTGATTTAAGCAGTTTGTCTTATTTGAACATAATGAGTATGATGACCGGTGGTTCGCTTGCGAACGGAACGTTGTTTGCAATGGGTATCGGACCGTACATTAACGCATCAATCATTATGCAACTTTTGGCAGTTGCAATTCCGCCTCTCGAAAGATTATCTAAACAAGGTGAAGAAGGAAGAAGAAAGATAGCCAACTACACGAGATATTGCACTTTGATTTTGGCAGTAATTCAGTCCGTCGGCATTTTGTTAAGTTATGGTTCGGTAGCAGGTGGCAGTTTCGTAGCGCTTGAAGATTTAATCGCAGGCGGAGCGGGACAAGCAACGAAATTTACCAAATTTTTAAGTAAGTTTATTATCGTATTATTCTTCACGGCAGGTACTTGTATTACCATGTGGATAGGTGAAAGAATAACCGACCTCGGAGTATCCAACGGCGTATCCTTGCTTATCTTTGCAGGAATTATATCGTCGGCAGGAACTTTCTTCGTCGGAGCGTTCAAGGCAATTTTCTCGGAAACGGGATTAAACAGAATTGCGCTTTTACAAACCGTCGGCTATGTTTTATTAGTCGTAGTAGTATTCGGTGCAATCGTTTGGGTAGAACTTGCCGAAAGGAAAATAAGAGTTGAATACGCTAAACAAGTTAAGGGTAGAAAGATGTACGGCGGTCAATCGTCGGTTATCCCCATTAAAGTTAACGCTAACGGCGTTATGCCCCTTATCTTTGCGTTCTCTATTCTTTCTTTCCCGGAACTTATTATGACTTTACTTAATAAGACTGAAGCGCTTGTAAATTACAATATTTGGATGGGTTCTAATTCCAAATATCCTTTCTATGCAATCGTTCTTTGTATCTTGATTGTATTCTTTGCGTTTTTCTATTCGCAAATTCAATTCAATCCCGACGATATTTCAAAGACGATTCAACAAAACGGCGGATTTGTTCCCGGCATCAGACCCGGTAAACCCACCGGAGATTATTTGAAGAAAATATCAAATAGGCTTACGCTTTTCGGAGCGATATTCCTTGCGATACTTGCACTCGTACCTACGCTTTTATTGAACTCGGCACTCTTTAATCAAGTTGTCGGAAGTTCGGGTGGTGCGTTCAGCGCAACGGGAATGCTTATTATAGTTTCGGTAGCGATAGAATTCAATACCGCTTTGGAATCTCAAATAATGATGAAGAACTATAAAGGATTCTTAAAGTAAGTCGATGAATATAATTTTGTTAGGCGCACCCGGCGCAGGAAAGGGCACTCAAGCCGTAAGACTTGCCGAAAGGTATAAGTTGCCCCATATTTCCACGGGAGATATTTTCAGATACAACATTAAAAACCAAACGCCAATCGGGATAGAGGCAAAGTCGTATATCGATAAAGGACAACTCGTTCCCGATGACGTAACGGTAAGAATAGTAAAATCAAGACTTGAAGAAGACGACGTTAAAAACGGATATTTGTTAGACGGATTTCCGAGAACGGTTGCCCAAGCGGAAGCGCTTGACGAGTTTTCGAAAGTCGACGCTGTTATAAATATCGACGTTGACACGAACAAACTTCTCCGTAGAATTACGGGTAGAAGGGTATGTGCCAAATGCGGAGAAAGTTATCATATCGACTTTATCGGGGACAAAAAGACTTGCGATAAATGTGATGGAGAACTTATTCAACGTGCGGACGACAACGAAGAAACGGTAAAATCAAGACTTGACGTTTACGAAAAGCAAACCGCACCGCTTATCGGGTACTACGATAAAAAGGGAGTACTTTTAACGATTGACGGCGACGGCGATATCGACAAAGTGTTTAAGTCGATAACCGAAAGGTTGGACTAAAATGATTTATATCAAGAGCGACGAAGAACTCGAAATTATGAGAAAGCCTTGTCAAATCGTAAGAGACGTTTTATCTTTGTTAGAAGAAAAGATAAGAGCGGGTATGACGACCAAGGAACTCGATAAGATAGCATACGATTATATAACGTCTTGCGGTGCCAAACCTTCCTTTTTGGGATTATACGGTTTTCCCGCAACGACGTGTATCTCGATAGACGAACAAGTCGTACACGGCTTTCCGTCGGATAGAGTTATCGAAGAAGGACAAATAGTCAGCGTTGACGTCGGAGCGTATATAAACGGATTTCACGGCGACGGAGCGAGAAGTTTTTACGTCGGAGCGATAAGCCCCGAAAAGAAGAAACTCATCGAAGTGACCAAGGAGTGCTTTTTCGAAGGAATAAAAGATATATGCGTAGGCAGTACAATCGGTGATATAGGCGCACAAGTTCAAGCGCACGCCGAGAAGAACGGTTTTTCGGTCGTAAGAGATATGGTCGGACACGGTGTCGGTAAAAACTTGCACGAAGACCCTTCCGTTCCGAACTACGGAAAGAAAGGCACGGGTGTAAGGATAAAAAGAAATATGACTCTCGCAATCGAGCCTATGATAAATATGGGCGGATTCGAAGTCGAAATCGACGGTTGGAAATGTGTGACGAAAGACGGTAGTCCGTCGGCGCACTATGAAAACACCGTCGTAATAGGAGATAACGGAGTTGAAATTTTAACTCTGTAAATCCGAGCAAGGCGCAAGGCAAAATTCTGATGGTAAAAAGTGTAAACTTTTTTGAAGGAAGACGCTAACGCCGAAGCGCATTGCAGTAGTTTTGGGGCAACCCGCAAGCAAAAATAAAATTGGAGGGAAAAGTTAGTGTCAAAAGACGACGTAATTGAGGCAGAAGGCGTTATCGAAGAAGCCTTGCCTAATGCGACTTTCAAAGTTAAATTAAGCAACGGATACGTAATAACCGCCTACATTTCGGGAAAACTCCGTATGAATTATATAAAAATAATTCCCGGTGATTCCGTCAAGATAGAAATGAGCCCGTACGACTTGACTAAAGGTCGAATCGTTTGGCGTAGCAAGAACTGACAATTTTAACAAACTAAAATCGGAGGATTGAAAAATGAAAGTAAGACCATCAGTGAAACCCATGTGCGATAAGTGCAGAGTCATTAAAAGAGAAGGAAAGGTTATGGTTATTTGTTCAAAGAATAAGAGCCATAAGCAACGTCAAGGCTAATTTAGAGCTTATTCATCTTGTTATACTTTGTTAAAGCCTGTCGTTAATATTCCTACGACCACAAAGGTCGTCCCCTATTAACGCCTACGGCTTTGCCTCGTCTAACAAGCGACTAAACTCTAAATTTGAAAGTTTATCGCAATTTCGTTATACTTTGTCAAACACTATTGATATTATTCCTGCGACCACATAGGTCGCCCCCTAATATCAATTACGTGTTTTCCTCGTCTAACAAGCGACTAAACTCTAAATTTAGAACTTACTCATCTTGTTATACATTGTTAAAGCCTGTCGTTAATATTCCTGCGACCACAAAGGTCGTCAATAAATTAGATAAGGTTTTCGGTATAACTTGATTAGTGTCTAAATTAAGCACAAGACGGACTTCTTAAAATCACTACAATATTACTTTTAAGATTAGCATAATCGTAATTTTATGCGAAAAAACAAAAAAAATTTTAAAAAAATTCGGAGGATATACAAATGGCTCGTATTGCCGGTGTAGATTTACCAAGAGAAAAGCGTGTGGAAATCGGTATCACTTATATTTACGGTATCGGAAGACCTACGGCACAAAAAATACTTAAAGCAACAGGCGTTAATCCTGACACGAGAGTTAAGGATTTAACGGAAGACGACGTCGCAAAACTTCGTGATTATATCGAACATAATCTCAAAGTCGAAGGTGAACTTAAAACCGAAGTAAGTTTAAGCGTTAAAAGACTTATGGAAATCGGTTGCTACCGTGGACTTCGTCATAGAAAAGGACTCCCCGTAAGAGGACAAAGTTCAAAGAGAAACGCAAGGACGAGAAAAGGACCTCGTCGTACAGTAGCCAAGAAAAAGACTGCTACCAAATAATTGAAGGAGGAAAAATAAAATGGCTGTTAAGAAAGTCGTTAAGAAACGTAGAGAAATTAAAAACGTTGATAAAGGACAAGTACATATTAAATCCTCTTTCAACAACACAATAGTAACCGTCACTGATATGAACGGTAATGCAATCGCACAATGCAGTTCGGGTGCACTCGGATACAAAGGTTCGAGAAAAAGCACTCCGTTTGCAGCGCAACAAGCGTCTGAAACTGCAGCGAAGGCGGCAATGGAACACGGACTTAGAAGCGTAGAAGTTTACGTTAAAGGTCCCGGTCAAGGAAGAGAATCTGCAATAAGGGCACTCGGCAACTGCGGTTTGGAAGTCACTTTGATTTCCGACGTATCGCCTATTCCCCACAACGGATGTCGTCCCCCTAAACGCCGTAGAGTATAATTTGGAGGTAGAGAATAATGGCTAAATATACAGATGCAAAATGCCGTTTATGTAGACGTGAAGGCGGCAAGTTGTTCTTAAAGGGCGATAAGTGTTATAAGGCTTCTTGTCCTTTTGAAAAAAGACCGGTTGCTCCCGGACAACACGGAGCAGACAAGAAGAAGGTATCCGAATACGGATTACAACTTCGTGAAAAACAAAAGACAAAGAGAATTTACGGCGTACTCGAAGCGCAATTCCGTGAATATTACGAAAAGGCCGACAGAATGAAGGGTATTACCGGTGAGAATATGTTATCTTTGCTTGAAAGAAGACTCGACAACGTCGTTTACAGAATGGGTATCGCCGTATCGAGAGCGCAAGCAAGACAACTCGTAACTCACGCACATTTTACCGTTAACGGAAGACCTGTCGATATCGCTTCCTACGAAGTTAAGGTCGGAGACGTAGTTGCAGTTAAAGAAACCAAAAAAGCGTCGCCTTACTTTGAGGCGTTAAAGGGACTTGCAAACAGTGGCAAGATGCCCAAATGGCTTGATTTCGACTCTGAAAAACTCGAAGGCAAAGTTCTTGCTTATCCTACGAGAGAGGACATTGATTCGCAAATTAACGAACAAATGATTGTCGAATTATATTCTAAGTAATATATACCAAATAAATAAAGGGAGGTATATTCTTCTATGATGGAAATAGAAAAGCCCAGAATGGAAGTTAACGAGAGCGAAGACGGCCGTTATATAAAAATCATAACCGAACCGCTTGAAAAAGGATTCGGACTTACGCTTGGAAACGCACTCAGAAGGACGTTATTATCGTCTTTACCTGGGGCTGCTGCGCAAGGAATTAAGTTTTTATCTGGAAACGTCAAGCACGAGTTTTCGACTATTTCGGGAGTTAAAGAAGACGTAACGGAAATAGTATTAAACATAAAGAGTATAGCGTTCAAAACGACTACGACCGAACAAGGTTTTAAGAAAATCTTAAAATTACAAAAGAAAGGTCCTGCGGTTGTTTTGGCGGGAGATATTGCGCCCGACGCCGAAGTCGAAGTATTAAATAAAGACGCATATATCTGTACCGTTGACGACGGCGGAGTACTCGATATGGAAATTACTGTCGGAAGAGATAGGGGATATAAAGGAGCGGAGTACAACAAGACCGACGAAATAGACTATATACCCGTTGACAGTATTTACACGCCTGTAAGTAAAGTTAGTTATAACGTTGAAAGCACGAGAGTAGGTCAAAATACAGATTTTGACAAACTCACGTTAGAAGTTTGGACTAACGGTGCGTTTACGGGTAGAGAAATAGTAAGTTTGGCAGCAAAAATTTTGGGAGAACACGTTCAACTCTTTGCATTAAGCGAAGTTATGGCAGGCAACGTTATCGTTGAATCTTCCGAAAACGACGGAAACGCAATACTCGATATGACTATCGAAGATATGGAACTTTCCGTTCGCTCCTACAACTGCTTAAAAAGAGCAAATATTCACACGGTTGGCGATATGACCAAGATGACTGAAGACGACTTATTCAAGGTTAGAAATCTCGGAAGAAAGTCGGCAGATGAGATTAAATTAAAACTCAACAGTTACGGTTTGTCGCTTAAAGAAAAGGAGGACTAAAAATGCCGGGTAAATTAGGTATGACCACCACTCAAAGAATGGGGGTTTTAAGAAATCAAGCGTCTAATCTTTTATGGTATGGTAAAATCGAAACCACCCTTGCGAGAGCAAAGGCCCTTCGTCCTTACGTAGAAAAGATTATAACCCTTGCAATCAACACTTACGACGACACTATCGAAACGACTGTAAAGGGTGTTGATAAAAAAGGTAAAGAAACTACGAGTAAAGTCTTAAAAGACGGAGCGAAGAAACTTGCCGCAAGAAGAAAGATTATGAGACTTACTTACGATTTGCAAGAACAAAGAGGAAAAGAAACGATGTCCGAATTCAAAACGAGAACGGAAGGAGTTGCACATCCCCTTGTTGAAAAAATCTTCAACGAACTTGCGCCTAAATACGCAGACAGAGCCGAAAACCTTAAACAAAAGGGCGGATATACGAGAATATATCAACTCGGAGAGAGAAAAGGCGATGCTTCGGCTACTGCTATTATCGAACTTATCTAATTTATAGATAGTAAAAATTATTCCCCGCAATGCGAAATTGCGGGGATTTTTTAATAAATTTTTCCTAGAATAAAAAATAACGAAAAATTTTTATTTTAGAAAAACGACTATTTATGGGCTAAAACAGTTAAAAATGCCGTTTAATCGACTTATAGGCGGACTTTTTTGATGTTTTTTGATAAAAATAAATTTTAATAAAGTAAAATCGAAGGTAAAAAGCGTAAGATTTTTAACGATACGTACAAGCATTATGCTATATTTTCGTTATTTTACCTACTTTTAACGCTTAAAAAAGTATAAAAGTGGGCAAAAAGTGCAAAAATCGTTGAAAATATTGAAAAAAACTATTGTAAATTAAGAAATTTTGTGATATTATAATAATAGTATTATTATATGGCAAAATATTTGCAATATAAAGGAGTGCTTTATGACAAAGAGTCAAGGCAAAAAATTTACGGTAGTTATACTCGCCTTATGTTTGAGTATATCGCTGGCTTTCGCCGGACAACGTAATATTGTCGAGTCTTATGCCGATTTCGGTAATGCAAGCGACTATGAAGAATACTTCTTGGGGCTTGGATACGATTTCGACGGTGGCGCTGAAGAACACCCCGTTTTCGATAGCGAAGGCGGAAGCGTGCTTTTAGAAGCGTATAAGGCTATCGACGAGTTTTATACGAAGTACGTTGTAAACGACGTTGAAGAATTTCACACCTTTACGCAAAAGGAATTAAGAACCGCTGCGGATAAGCGTTTGAAAGACTTGCATTTTACGGCATCTGCTTGGTACGACGGCGGGGATTTCTCTTCCGCAAAAGTAAGTGCTTACTTAAATGCGGATTTCGAAAGTGAAGTTTTAACGCAAATAAGAGCAGACGAAAGCGAGTTGGCGGAATATGCGTTATCAAAGAGAATTGATATCGAGGATTGCTACGACAAGTATTTCGGAGTTAAATACGGCAAAGAATATACTTTAAGCGTTTTATACGAAGGCGACGAGCAAGCGGCAATTAACGAAAGAAATGAACTTATAGATTCGTTAATCGATTTAGACGGTGCAAACGTTAAAGACGTCAAGTCGAAGATAGATAAGAAGGTCAATGACTATAAAGATAAATTCTTTGGTCTTAAAACTTTCTTAAAAAGAAAGGCTGACGAGATAAACGCAGAGTACATAGTAAAATCCAAAGAACAGTTAGACGACGAAGGAAAGAGTTATTTAGACGGAATCGACGAGTGTGAAAGTGCTTTTGTCGATGCGCAAACGTTAGGTGCTAATAACTTGGCTGACGAAAAGGCGAACTTATCTTCGATTTTATCTTCGTACAAAAAACTTTTGCTTTCCGAACTTGAAGAAAACAAGAAAAACTTTAATGCAAAATACGGTAGCAACGAAGCGCAAGAGATTATTTCTAAAAATAAAGATTTAGCGAAAAATCTTATAAACGCTTTGGGCGAGAACGGAAAACTTCCCGAAGATTTAAGATACAGCGTCGGTGATTTAACGGTAGAAGACGGAACGGATATTTTACAAGCGTTCAACGAAATCGAAGAAACGGCGGGTGTGCTTAAATATGATGGAGAAGAATCGAAAGCCCTTACCGATTTTGCGTTAGTATCTTCCGTTAAGTTTGAAGGCGAAGATTTCGACGTTTTGTTAGAAGCGTTCGAAAGCGACGGAGAAACTCCGAAGGAAATATTCGATAGGAGTTCCGAATTAAAAGTAAGAGAAGGCGCAAGTCTTGCGGTAAAGAGAAATATCAACACTATTTTGCGTAAGAGCAATTTAGACGAATTCGTAGGCGACGGAGTTGATTCTTCGCTTATCGAAGGAAAGACGTTGAAGAACTTTTTAACGATAACCGTTTACGAACCCAACAAATCGGGCGACAAAAACTTAAAGGCGGTTGATTTAGATTTCGATGGAGATACGAGGTATTTTATCACGGTTAGTTTCCACGACGAACAAAGCGACATTACCGTTATTTCTTACTATCACACGACGATAACGGAGATTTTATATCAAACAATGAGTGAGGAAAATTCTATGAGATTTGAAGTGAAAGATGCAAGTAGTTTGCAACTTGGAATTTTGGACGACAGCACTTGGACCGACCTTGGCAAATGGATTGTCTTGGGCGTTTTGGGACTCGTCGTATTGTTATGGCTTGTTTACATTTTAGTAAAATGCCTTAAAAACAGAAAATACAGAATTTATTTCAGAGCACGTGGCGGAAAGTACAACAAGATTGTTAAATTCAGAAAAGGTCAAGCGTTCAACTATCCTAACGATCCCGTTAAGAAAGGATTCGTATTTATGGGTTGGTATACCGATAAGAAGTGTACTACGAAATTTGCATCAGGTGCGCTTTTAGCGAACAAGAACACGAGTGTTTACGCTAAATGGGTAAAGGTTGAAGATTACGAAAGACTTTGCGAAGAACAAGCAAGAATCAACGCAGCGGACGCAGGTTCGACGGTTGACGCACAATACTTTGCAGAACTTCAAAAATCTCCGCAAGTAGTTAAACTCGAAGCCGAAAAACTTGCTTACGAAGCGAAGAAAGCCGAAGAAGAAAGAAAGACCGAAGAGATTAAACTTCAAACGATTAGAGAAATAGAACAATCCAAAGCAAACGCCGCTGCAAGAGAACAAGCCGAAGAAGAAGACAGAAAGTTAGCCGAGAAACTCGAAGAAACTATCGCTTCTCCCGACGAACTTGCAATAGACGATAAAGAAGAACAACAAGCGCAAGACGACTTTGAAAAAGCCAAAGAAGAAGCGTATAAACAAGGTAAGTTAGACGCACTTTTAGAAGCTAAAGCAAGAGAAGACGAAGAAGCAAGAATAAACGCACTTGTTGAAGAAAGATTAAGAAGATTAAATTTAGCACCCACGAGCAAAGAAGAAAAGCCTGCTGAAAAGGACGACTTTTTAGAGAAATTACTTCTTTTGACTGCGGCAATGGGATACCGTGGTGTTCCCGTAGCACAACCGGTTGCACAACCCGTTGCGCCCGCACCCGCTCCTGCACCCGAAGTTGAAAAGTTTACTTCGGTAGATGCGTTTAACGGACTTAAATCATTTGCATTTTCTTTCGACAAAGCCGACGATTTGGAATTCTCGTTAGATAACGATCCCGTCGTAGCGATTAAAGAAGCAGACGGCAAAGTAGAATTACAATTAAACGCAGCGGTTGACGAATTAGGTCGTTTCGGATTTTTCGCAGAAGAAGGAGATTTCCTTCCCGCTAAAATTCTCGTAAGCGACGAAGACGATTTGGCTTGTGCTAAAAAGGCTATTGCGTTCGTAATGAGTAATCACGGATACGTTCAAGGCGATGAGGCGGAAGAAACTTCTACCGCAAAGGAAAGAAAGAACGGTTTAGTTTTAGGAAATCCCGACGGCAGACTTCCCGAAAACGTTGACGAATACTTCAAACTTTTAAGAGTACACGCATGTTCCTTCGTTTACGGAAAGGGTAAAGTTCAAAAAGACCTTCCGCTTGTAAAAATGTTCAAAGGTGAAAACAAAGTTTACCTTTACGTAAATCACACGGCAGAAGGCTTAAAGGACGCCGACGAACTCTTTAAGGCAGAAGGATTTACTTCCTTTACGACCGTATCGAACGTTGACGAATTAGTTGAAGCCGTTAAGGTTATCGACGATATGATGAAGAAGAACGGACTTAAAAAAGTTCCTTTCCAAGTATCTATCGGAGATAGCGCAGACGACGACGGATTTACTTACGTTTTGAAAGCATAATAAATCAAATAATATATGCGGGAAAACCCGTAGTTAAAAGACTACGGGTTTTCACTTGCAAAAAGAGGTTAAATAAATGAGTGAAAAGGTTATTTTAACCGAAGAAGGTTATCAACAACTTAAAGACAGATTAGAAGAATTAAAGACGGTAAAGCGTCCCGAGATTATCGAGAGAATTAAAGTAGCGAGAGATTTCGGTGACTTATCGGAAAACGCCGAATATGACGCAGCGAAGAACGAGCAAGCGAGAATCGAAGGTGAAATAGCCGAAATCGAAGCAAGTTTGAAAGTTGCCGAAATAATCAAAACGGGCAAGAAAAAAGACGTCGTTTCGGTCGGTATGAAGGTAAAGATTTTTGCCGACTATCTTGACGGCGACACAGAAGAAAGCGAGTATGAAATAGTAGGAACGACGGAAGCGGACATTTCCAAAAACCGTATTTCAAACGAATCGCCCATAGGAAAGGCAATCGTTGGCAGAAAGGTCGGAGAAACGGTTTACGTTAAGTCGCTTAACGGGGAATATCCCATTAAAATTCTTGCAATTTTGAATTAAAATTTCGTCGGACAAGGCTTTATAACCTTGTCCGTTGTATTATTGATATGGATATAAAAATAACTTGGGCAAGGCTTAAAAATTTAATACATTACGACTGGCTTAAAATAGTGGCTTGCGTACTTATAGGCATACTTATTTGGCAACTTTGTTTTAACGCAACGCTTACTAATCCGACGGTCGGACAAACCTTCCAAATAATCGTTTTCAACAACGTGCAATCAGGCAAAGACGAGATAGATACGCTTAAATTAGACGAACTTAAAAAGGACGGGCTTTTCTCGTACGATACGTTGCTTTGCGAAACGAAACCCGTTGTCGAAACGGGCGATTATTCGGCAAGGTATATGCTGTCTATGAGTTTTTCGTTAAGCGAAGGGGACGTAATAATTTTAAGCGGTGGCGACGACGTGCCGTACGATATAACGACTGACGACTACGAGTATAGCGACGCATATTTCGTTGCCGACAATTACCTTATGCCCTTTGATA
>JAZRYO010000047.1:0-1907 GCA_045600785.1 Christensenellaceae bacterium
ACCGACGGACACGGCAGTTTGACTATTATTGCGACCGCACTTATAGATACGGGTAGTAAAATGGACGACGTTATCTATGAAGAATTTAAGGGTACGGGCAATATGGAATTGCATTTATCGAGAGAACTTTCCGAAAAGAGAGTATTTCCGGCGATTGATTTATATAAATCGGGAACGAGAAAGGACGAACTTTTATTAAGCGAAAGCGAACTTTCGGTCGCATACTCTGTGCGTAGGCTTTTATCCGAAGATAAAAAAGCAAGCGAAGATATGTTGGATATGATGGCAAAGACCAAAAACAACGCCGATTTCGTCAATAAAGTTCCCGAGTGGATTAAGTTTTATAAAAAGTAATATCCCTTAAAAATTTACCGTAAACAGCAAATAGGGCGTCATCGTCCATCTTTTCGGGGTGGAACTGACAGCAAGTTATATTTTTATATGAAAACGCTTCGATAACTTCGTCTTTTACGGCGATGATTTCGAATATTTTCGGAAGGACGTCAACTGCTTGACAGTGGTAAGAATTTACACGGTTTATTTCAGATAAATAACCGCTTGAAATTATACTGTGAGTGTCGCCGTCTAAAAAGTGATTTTTAACGTTTTTCAGCGTCCCGCCGAAAAGTACGCAAACAAGTTGCGCACCACGGCAAATGCCGAGAACGGACAAGCGTTTTTCGACGAAATACTTTATTATATCTAATTGTATTTTGTCGAGAATAAAATTTGCGTCGTGAAATTTAATATGTTTGCCGTAATATGCAGGCAAAATATCACCACCGCCGACTAAAAGACAACCGCAGTATTTTTTAAGATTTACGGGGAAAATTCCGTAGTCGTATTCGATATTCAGTTTATCGAGTGCGTTAAGATATGTTTTTGGCGGATTTTTAGATAAAATCAAGATTTTTCTCATAGAATATTATATTTTTGTTTTATAAAAGAGGTTCGAAAGATGAAAACGATAGGTTTAGTCATAGCGATAGAAAAAGAATTAACGTCCTTTTTGGAATCGAGAAGGGTAAAAGTCAAAACGACAAATGTAAACGGCTTTGACGTATATTCTTTTTGCCTATCGAAAAAAAAGGTCGTATGCGTTCATAGTACGTGCGGAGAGATATTATCTTCGTCGGCGACTCAACTTCTAATTTCAAAATATAAAGTAGATTATATATTCAATTTCGGTATTTGCGGTAGTTTATCAAAAGATTTCGGGGTGCTTGATACCGTTTTATGTGGCGGTGTCGTTCACTACGATATGGATACTTCTG
Organism: Christensenellaceae bacterium; assembly: GCA_045600785.1. Lineage (GTDB taxonomy): Bacteria > Bacillota > Clostridia > Christensenellales > Borkfalkiaceae > UBA10281. The sequence continues at coordinate 1,275 of JAZRYO010000047.1, forward strand.
CGATAGACCCCGTCGAAAAGGGAAGATATTGGTTTTTGCCGTCGACGGTTATTCCGACGGACGAAAACTTACGCAAGTTAGCAAAAGAAATAAATCCTAATCTTAAAGAAGTAATATGTGCGTCGGGTGATAAATTTATATGCGACGAAAATATTAAGGCAAATTTAAGAAGTAGTTTTAACGCAGAGATATGCGAAATGGAATCGGCGGGAATTGCCCTAACTTCGTACGTTGCAAAAGTCCCGTGTTTTATAGTAAAAGCGGTGTCCGACGGACAAGGCGGAGCGGACGATTTTAATAAATTTGCGAAAAGGGCGTCAACGATGTATTTGGAACTTATTGATAAAATGATTGAGAGACTTTAATATGAAAATTTACCCAAAAACTCATTTTTACGGACAATTTAAGACTCCTTCAGACCTATCGATAACGCAAAGGGCGATAATGTTCGGTGCCATCGCAAAGGGAAAGACTTTCGTCGTCAACCCTTTTAGATGTGAGAATACCGATACAATCGTGTCGTGTGCAAAAAAATTAGGTGCGAAAATCCGTGCAAAAAGGGATATAATTGAAATTAAAGGCACTAAAAAGCTATTATCTAGACCCTTAAGTATTTATGAAGAAATATATAAT
>JAZRYO010000048.1:0-2686 GCA_045600785.1 Christensenellaceae bacterium
AATAAATATTCGGCTTCTTTAATTACTCTTAAAGTTATATCGTAGTACATAAATTTTTACTCCTAAAATAAAATATGCTACGACCGTTAAAGTTAGTATATTAAAGTTTGAAAAGGATATAATCAAATTATGATTATCATAAACAGTTATTTGAAATTTTTGTCGAACGTAAAAATCAATCGTTTCTTACTTTGCTTAAAACCGTGTGTGTTTATTTCGTTGTATCTTTTGATTTTTATATTCGCAAAAATAAAACGCATAAAAAAACCTTTCGACAAATCGACGGTGATTATGATAGACAACGCTCTTAACTATCCCGTCTTCGTCTATTCCGTCGCACTTTTGACAATTCGAGAAAACAATAATTTAACTCTCGAATTTTTAAGTTTATATCTTATTTTGGAACTTATTTCAAATTTTATGAAAATACTTATTAAGTTATCGGATAAAAAAAATATACGCAATAATCGACGTATAGACAGACTAAATAATAAAAATTCTATTATAAACGAAAACGTAGTTTACACTTCATTTGACTACGTTCCGAAAGACAAAGAGTATTTATTGACTTCTAAAATGCTAACGAAAAGTTCTATTTGTTTAGACTATTCAATGGTAAACAAATATATTAAGCGGTTAAAAAAACACGACCTAAATTGCTTTGACCTTGACGAGATAGAAAAACTCGAAATAGACTTATATAAATTTCAAAATAAAAACCTATCCGATTTCGAAAGACAAATCTTTTCGGATAGGTTATTATATCTCGTTAAATTAGTGGTAAAATACTCCGCCTATTAACTTTATAAAAGCGGTTTTTTAGATAGGTTTTTATAAGTCGTAAATTTAATTTTGTAGCCGTTCGTTTGGGTTTCTTCGCTCTCGAAAACACACTTAAAGTCTTGACGGTTATCGAGATTTTCGAAAAAGACTTCGGCGTTCCCGTCGGCATCGACTTTCGTCACCAAAATCTCGTCGCAATATTCAAGCATAGACTTATAGAAAAACGCACCGCCTATAACGTAAACGTCCCCTTTTTCGCCACTTAAAACTTTGCGCATATCGTCCAAATTATGAACGCATACCGCACCTTCTATCTCTACTCCGTCGGGACATATTACGATATTCTTTCTGGCTTTAAGCGGTTTGGAATTAGGAAAAGACAGCAAGGTGTTATAACCCATACATACGGTCGTCCCAAACGTCTTTTCCTTAAAGAACTGCATATCGGCGGGCAAAAAGAATAAAAGTCCGTTTTTTCGACCTATACCCCACTTTTTATCTACCGCAACGATAGCCCTAATCATACCGCAACCTCTAATTTCGTGGTAAGCGGAGTCGCTTCGTAGCCTTCGAGTTTAATGTCGTCAACGGTAAAGTCGTAGAAGTTTTTAATCTCGGGGTTTATCCAAATCTTCGGTGCGGGATATTCGGGGTTGTTAAGCATTTCTTTAACCGCAGGAATATGCCTATCGTAAATATGCGCATCGGCAATGACGTGTACAAACCCGCCGGCCTTAAATCCCGATACTTCCGCAAACATCATCAATAGTACGGCGTATTGCATAACGTTCCAACCGTTAGCGACTGCCATATCGTTTGAACGTTGATTTAATATACCGTTTAATCTATCACCCGTAACGTTAAAGGTCATAGAATATGCGCAAGGATACAAATTCATTTCGTGCAAATCTTGGAAAGTATAAATATTAGTCATTATTCTTCTCGACGCAGGATTGTGTTTTAAGTCGTATAAAACCTTATCGACTTGGTCCATTTCTCCTTCGGGATAGATATGCTTAACGCCGAGTTGATAGCCGTAAGCCTTACCTATCGTGCCGTCTTCTCCTGCCCAACTGTCCCAAATGTGCGAGTGCAAGTCGCAAATTCTATTCGACTTTTTTTGCCAAATCCACAAAAGTTCGTCAACGGCGTTTTTGAAGCCTTGTTTTCTAATCGTGATAATCGGAAATTCTTTCGATAAATCGTAACGGTTTACTACGCAAAACTTCTTAACCGTATGTGCGGGCGTACCGTCAAGCCACTTGGGGCGGACTTGTTTATCGGTATCCCAAACACCGTTTTCTAAAATTTCTTTGATGTTTTCCTTAAATACTTTATCGGCATAACTCATAACTTACCTCCGAGTTTTCTTTCGAAAACTTTGTTTTCTTTTTTTATGTTTTGAAAATTTCCAACCGTTTCGTTTACCGAGGAAACGTAAGCAAAAGTGTCGGGATATTTTTTTATTATTTCTTCAAATTCTACTATTTGGTGCTTGTTTATAACGCAAATCAAAAGCGTTTTATCCTGATGCGTGAACATACCTTGCGCTTTAACGACTGTTGCGGTATGTTTTAATTTCGCAATAATTTCTTCAGAAATTTCTTCAGCATGTGAACTTACGACTTCAAACTTTAATGCGTTCTTCGTTCCTTTAAGTACGGTGTCTCCCGTCTTGGAAGATATAAAGCAATACATAAGGCAAAGTATTACGGGTTCTAAATTGTACGTTCCGTCCGAATTTTTATATACAAAAAACGACAAGACGGCGACGAGTCCGTTAAGGACGAACATTATCCACATAATATTGAGTTCGGGGTATTTTACTCTGACGAGTCTTGCGATTATATCCGTTCCACCCGTACAACCGCCCGTTCTCATTGCAAAGCCGTATATAAAACCA
>JAZRYO010000049.1:0-1706 GCA_045600785.1 Christensenellaceae bacterium
TTCGCTTTCGGAAGGACAAGGAAAACCACTTATACCGCCTTTCGTTCTTATCGTATCAAATTCTGCGTTTCTTCCGCTTAAAATTTTATAGGCGTAAGACTGATGTCCAACGTCAAAAAGAAGTTTATCGTTTGGAAAATCAAAAACGTATGCAAGGGCTATCGTCATTTCGACCGTGCCGAGATTTGAAGATAAATGCCCACCGTTTTTATCAACCGTTTCGATTATTCTTTTTCTAATTTCTTCCGCCAAGTTAGGCAACTCTTTAATTGAGAGTTTTTTAACGTCGTTAGGCGTAGAAATTTTTTCTAATAAACTCATAATTATTTTGCGTAAATTCCTATGATTTTTATAATAACATCAACCATTTTATTAAGCGAACCTACAGGAATAAATTCTTTCTTTCCGTGAAAATTAAATCCGCCTGTCGAAAGGTTGGGACAAGGAATACCCATAAAGGATAATCTCGCACCGTCCGTTCCGCCCCTTATTGGCACGACGATAGGTTCAACCCCTTCTTCTAAAAACGCTTTTTTAGCATTTTCTATCAAATGAAAATGGTCTTTAACGACTTCGGCCATATTATAATAACTGTCCTTAACCGTTAAATTAAAAGTATTTTCTCCGTGAATTTTATTCAATTTTTCGCCAATGGATAAGAAAAATTTCTTTTTTTCTTCAAATTTTTGCTTATCGTGATCTCTAATTATATATTTTGCAGTTAATCCGTCAACGCTACCTTTCACTTCGTCAACCATAAAAAATCCTTCGTACCCTTCGGTAAAAACGGGACGCATTTCCATAGGAAGTTCGTTGTGAAATTCGCAAAATAAATCAACTGCGTTTTTCATTTTACCCTTTGCACTTCCGGGGTGAATACTACTACCGTTAATTTGCAAAAGTCCTGCGGCAGCGTTAAAGTTTTCATACTCTATCTCGCCGAGTTTTCCACCGTCAATCGTGTATCCGAAATCGGCATCAAAACCGTCAAGATTAAATTTATCCATACCCCTACCGATTTCTTCGTCGGGTGTAAAGGCTATAAAAATATCGCCGTGTAAAAAGTTTTTGTCCGAAACGATTTTTTCAACCGCCGTCATTATCTCGGCGACACCTGCTTTATCGTCCGCACCGAGAAGCGTCGTCCCGTCGGTTATAATCAATTCTTCGCCTTGTAAATCTTTAAGTTCGGGATTATCGTTAAGCGTAATTTTAAGTCCCGAAGATAAAGTAATCTCATTGCCGTCGCATTTTACTATACTCGGTTTAATATCCTTTCCCGAAACGGCAGGCGAAGTATCGACGTGTGCAATAAAGCATAACTTTTTAAGCCCGTTTTTATTTGCGGGTATTTTCGCATAAACGTAGCCGTTTTCGTCAATTTTGGAAGAAATTCCGAAAGATAAAAGTTCGGAATTTAATTCACGAAGAAGCACGATTTGATTTGGTGTACTCGGACAAGTTTCCGATTCGTCACAAGACGTCGTGTCGTACGAAATATATTTGATAAATCTGTCTAATGCCGTCATATTATTTAATAAATACCGAAAACGCTTCGTAAGTTTCGTATAAGTCTGCCTTTGAAATTACTTCCCAAGGAGAGTGCATAGAGATAACGGGAACGCCAATATCCAAAGTATCAATATCCATTTTAGCAATATATTTTGCAACCGTTCCACCACCGCCGGCATCAACTCTACCGAGTT
>JAZRYO010000050.1:0-1792 GCA_045600785.1 Christensenellaceae bacterium
AGAATAAGACTCGGTTCTTTGGAAGTCGGCGTTATCGACGAAGAACTTTTGAAATCGCTTAAAAATCTAAAAAACTTTGCCAAGCATTTTCATCTTTCTTTGCAGTCGGGTTCGCAAAAGGTATTAAAGACTATGAACAGGCATTACACCCCCAAAGAATATGAAGAAAAGGTTAAACTTATCGGAAAGTATTTTGACGACGTTGCGATAACTACCGACGTTATCGTCGGTTATTCGACCGAAACCGACGACGATTTTTCCGAGAGTTTGAAATTCGTCGAGGAAATAGGGTTTTCGGACGTGCATTGTTTTCCGTATTCCAAGCGAGAAGGCACGGTGGGTGCAAAACTCAAAGAGTTGTCGCCTTCCGTCAAGAACGAGCGTATGAAAAAAATGCTTGAATTAAAGTTCAAGTTAAAAGAGAAATTTATATTAAGTCAAATAGGTAAAAAAGAGAAATTCGTTCCCGAAGAAACGGAAGACGGCTATACCGTCGGATATACGGGCAATTATTTAAGGGCGTACGTTAAAGGCGACGTAGATAAAAAAATATACGATATAATAATTAAAGAAAAATTTAAGGACGGCGTTTTAGCCGAAGTGGAGAATTAGTATGGATTGTTTATTTTGTAAATTCGTTAGCGGAGAAATAGACGTTAAAAAAGTTTATGAAGACGAAGATTTTATAATAATAAGGGATATAGAGCCAAAAGCAAAAAATCACTTTTTGGCAATTCCCCAAAAGCATTTTAAGTACCTTGCCGAAATGGAAAAGGCGGACGCCGACCTTTTAGGTAGAATATTTATGAAAATATCACGACTTCAAGACGAGTTGTGTTTAGCTAAAGGATACCGTTTGGTAATAAATCAAGGGGACGACGCAGGTCAGTCCGTTCCCCATTTGCATATCCATATTTTAAGCGGACAAAAGATGGGGTGGCAACCTGCGTAAATAATGCTTTAATTTGCTTGACAGTAAATTTGCAGTTTGATATAATACAAAGGCTTAAAGATTTTTGCGTAGGCAAAAGGTGGTGAACGAAATGTCGACAATCAAAGTTGGAGAAAACGAATCTTTGGACAATGCTTTAAGAAGATTTAAGAGAAAGTGTTCGAGAGACGGAATAATCGGCGATTTGCGTCGTAAGGAATTTTACGAAAAACCTGCAGTAAGACGTAAGAAGAAGGCCGAAGCCGCAAGAAAGAGAAACATCAAAGGTTAATAATTTTTGAAATTTACACCCGATAAAATTTTATCGGGTGTATTTTTTATTTTAAGGAGAGTTATGGAAAACGTTAGAAGTATTAAAAGCGTTGCTAAAGAAGCCAAAAAAAGATTAAAGTCGAGATTTTGGGAAGATTACAAAAGCGAAGTCGTTTTGGGAGTCGAAAAGGCAAAGGAAAGCGGTGTATCTCCGTCAAAGGTCGAAGACTACTTCAAAAGCAAGATAGTCCGTAGCGTAAAAGGTGAGAATAAAGACGACGAAAAATTTTATTCTTCGGTCAAAGAAATGTTGGATAGAGAAGGTAGCCTTCCGTCCGACGCACTCGATAAACTTATGGACAAAGATTATTTTGAAAGTTTGGATTATTTCGGAAAAGAGAGATATCTTTTTAACTTGTCTAAAAGATACTTAAAAGCGATAGAAAGATACGATAACGAAAAAGGTGTGGAAAAAATAGTGATATAAAAAAAACCCGCTGAACTTGAAATGCACCCCAAAAGTTAGACACTTTAAGGAGGTGCAATTTTCATGCAAAAAAACAAAAGAACGAATAAAAAATATTCGCC
>JAZRYO010000051.1:0-1104 GCA_045600785.1 Christensenellaceae bacterium
AATGCCGCTAAACTTTTGGATAAGTCGTTATACGATTTATTAAAAGACGAAAACTTCAAGTTCGAAGATATCGTTGATTTGGCAAAAGACGTCAATCTCGGCGACTTTGCTTACGATTTAGTCAAGAGATTTTTCAATGAAAAGGGTGAACTCGGAATTGAACAATATTCTTACGAAAACTTATACGTTTACGGTGAGTACAAGACTTTCGGAAATTATAATAGAGCAATTTCCAAAGCCTTCAATACGAGTGTAAACAAAGTTATCGACAATCCCGAAGAGTTTGTTAAAAACTTACTCGACGATTTGAAAGAAGACTCTTTCGACTTTATCGAACTCAAAACGAAAGACAAGAAGTTGGGCGACTTCCTTAAAGCAGATTATATCGACGGTAAGTGGTATAACGGCGACAAAGAAGTAAGCGAACTTTTATCTATCGTTTACGATATCGACCTTAACGGCTTTGCGACTTTGTTTAGCGAAATAAGGGGCGATGCGTTCTCTTACGGCGACACCATTAGAGATTTTATCCCCGAACTTTGTCTTGGCGACTTCTTGACGATATTCGTTAAGAACGTAAGTAGTGAAGTATGCGACGACGGAGTCGTAAGATACTACGATAAAGACGGTAAGGCGTTCTCCGAAAGTATTTGTAAAGCGTTAAACATAAGATTATGGCAATTTATCGCACACTTCGACAAGAACAGCGATTACGAACTTAACGAAACGTTCGGCGAAATAACCGTCGGCGAACTCGTAAACGTTAACAAGTTCTATGCAACTCAGTCGTTAGACGGCGGATACGAACTCGTATCTTATAAAGATGCAGACGATTTAACAAAACTCACCGCACCCGTAGTTTATTCATACGGCGACGATTACGAAGGATATATCGTAGGCAATGCAACTAAGATATTAGATAGAAATCTCGACGAGTTGCTTTTAACCAAAGGCTACGACTATAAGAGTATATTAGAAGACTTGAAAGACATAAGTCTTGGCGACTTTGCATACGACCTTATAAGAAATCTCTTACAAGATAAGTTAGAGAAGATAGACGTTGACTTATCTATGGACGAACCGTCTTACGTAAATTATTTAAGA
>JAZRYO010000052.1:0-1523 GCA_045600785.1 Christensenellaceae bacterium
AACGTTGTGCATACATACGGGGATACGAAGCATAGAACACATCGTAATTAAATCCGCACCGATATGTCCGTAAGAAATCGCACCGTGATTTGCACCCCAGTTGTTCATTACGTCGTAAGCCGATTTGAACGCACCCTTTCCCGTGCAACGTGGCGTAAACCAAGTACAAGGCCAAGTGGGGTTAGTTCTTTCCATAAGCACATCGCTTACTTTGTCGGGAAGACATACCGTCCAACCTTCGACTATTTGCATAACAGGTCCTAAACCTTTGACAAGGTTGAGTCTTATCATAGTCGCAGGCATTTCGGCTCTCGTCGTATAATGGGATGAAAAGCCACCGCCACGGAAGTTATCGAATCCCGCTTCACACCATACGGTTGCGTCGGTCATCTTCTTTATATCTTCGTCGGTAACTTCCCACCACTTCTTCATAACGTGATTGCCCTTGTCGTCGGTACACTCTCCGCAAGCGTCCAAACAAGAAGCACCGGAATTGAGAAGGTGAATAAGTCCGCCGTTTTCCTTTGCCTTGCCCGTAAGTTCGTAGCCCGTTACTCTCTTCGTCGCTTCTACCGACCAAAAAGTTCTAACGTCGGCAAAGATTTGCGCACGGCCCGTTAAAAGTTTCATAAACAACATTCCGAGTCCGTTCAAAACGTCGTTTTCCGTCGCTAAAATAATAGGCTCTTTCTTTCCTTCAAAGTCGAAAGACGAGTTTAATACCGCTTCGGGATAATCGCAGTTGGGCCAGTGGTCAGTCCATTGTCTTTGTCCTTGAAATCCGCCCGCAATCGCATTATGTCCCAACTTCTCTTCTATAAACTCGTCGGGAAGATTTTCGTTTCCAAGCATTAAGTCCTTTATAATACAATACATCTTGATTGTAAATTCCCATTGCTTTTCCTTTTCTTCCTTCGTGAATTTAATTCTTCTTTCCTTACCCATAAATTGAACGGATTCGGGGTTGTCGTCCCTACCTTCTTTACAATGTTCCTTCGTCCATTCAAGCGCTCTTTTAACTTCTTCTTTATTATATATACCTTCTTCCATACGACGAAGAATTTCAACTTCATCAACCGACTCTACTCTCATACCGAGATAGTCTTGGATAAATTCGTGGCTTATTATCGAACCGCCGATACCCATACACATAGAACCGATTTGAAGGTATGATTTATTACGCATAGTCGCAACCGCAACGGCAGCACGACCGAAACGCAAAAGTTTTTCCTTTACGTCTTCGGGGATATTGTTGACGTCGTCCCTGTCTTGAACTTCGTGTCCGTAAATACCGAAAGCGGGAAGTCCTTTTTGAGTGTAGGTCGCAAGTACCGACGCAAGATAAACCGCACCCGGTCTTTCCGTTCCGTTAAATCCCCAAACGGCTTTAATCGTCATAGGGTCGGAATCCATCGTTTCCGAACCGTAGCACCAACAAGGCGTTACCGATAAAGTTATCGCAACTCCTTCTTTTTGGAACTGTTCGGCACAAGCCGCAGATTCGGGAACTCTACCTATCGAGT
>JAZRYO010000053.1:0-6558 GCA_045600785.1 Christensenellaceae bacterium
TGCGTTTTTAAGGGCGGGAAACATGGAAAACACTCTCTTTTGTTCTCCGAAAAGCAAGTTCGTTTGAAAACCTACTATATTATATCTTCTGCCTTCTTTGTCTTCTTTACGAAGTTGCATACAAGCATAAGGCCATCTACCCGTTTTGGGGTCGGTAAGTCCGACGGGTTTAAGCGGTCCGTACCGCAAGGTATCTTCTCCACGCTCCGCCATTATCTCGACGGGCATACAACCTTCGAAAACCTTGACGTTTTCAAACTCGTGAAGTTCCGCCCTTTTTGCGTTTATAAGTTCGTGATAAAACGCCGTATAGCCTTCTTTATCTATCGGACAGTTGACGTAATCGCCTTGTCCTATCTCGCCGTATCTATCCGAAATAAACGCATTTGAAAAATCAATACTTTCGCCCGAAACGATAGGTGCGGCGGCGTCGTAAAAATAAAATCCGCTTCCCGTTATCTTTGCTATAAACTCGGTTAAATTTTGAGTGGTTAAAGGTCCGGTCGCAATTATCCAATTCTCGCTTAAATCTATTTCGGTTATCTCGGTGCAAACAAAATTTATATTGTCCAAACTTTTTAACTTTTCCGTAATGAGAGAAGAAAATTTATCCCTATCGACAGCCAAAGCGTTTCCCGCAGGGACTCTACACTCGTCCGCACAAGATATGACCATAGAACCTAAAATTCGCATTTCTTCTTTCAAAAGTCCGCAAGCGTTTCCGTAAACGTCATTACTTTTCAAAGAATTAGAACATACGAGTTCGCCATAGTTTTGACTTTTATGCGCAGGCGTAAAGGACTTTGGTTTAATGTCGTAAAGATTTACGGTGTACCCCTTTTTAGCCAAATAGTACGCCGCTTCGCTTCCCGCAAGTCCACCGCCGACTACGTTTACGATATTATTTTTCATCTTTATAATCGCACTCTTTGTTGGAACATTTTTTAGTTTTGCCGTCTTTGGATAAGACGAGATAACTTCCGCACTTTTCACAAGTTTCGCCCGTCGGCATATCCCAACTCATAAATTTACAGTCTGGATAACCCGAACAACCGTAAAATACCTTGCCGTTTCTCGATAACATTTTTTGAGTGGGTTTTTTACAGTCGGGACATATTCCTTGTTTTTCGGTTTGACTTTTTGTAGCCTTACAACTTACGCATTGTAAATACTTGCCGTATTTACCCGTACGAAGTACCATAAGCGAACCGCATTTTTCACATTTTTCTTGAGTTGCGGTTTCGTCAAGCGCTTTTACGGTAGAACACTTCGGATAGTTCGGGCAAGCCAAAAATTTACCGAACTTACCGCTTTTTATCACCATAAACGAACCGCAATTTTCACATTTAACGTCAGAAATTTCTTCATTTTCGGACTTTATATTGGAACACTTCGGATAGTTCGAACAAGCCAAAAACTTGCCGTATCTTCCGCTTTTCCTTATCATAGGCGCACCGCACTTTTGACAAATTATATCGGTAATTTCATCGCCGTCGGTTGACGCTTTATTCAAATTTTCTAAAAACGGGGGATAGAATTTTCCTATCAAATCTCTCCAGTCCGTACCGCCGTTTTCGATGTCGTCGAGTTTGTCTTCCATATTCGCCGTAAACGATACGTCCATAATGTCGGCAAAATACTTACAAAGCATATCGGTCATTGAAAACGCTATCTCGGTAGGAACTATATATCTTCCTTCTTTTTGAGTGTATTTTCTCTTTGACAAAACCGAAATTATCGTGGCGTAAGTCGAAGGACGACCTATGCCCTTTTCTTCCATCATTTTGACAAGCGTCGCATCGGTAAAACGAACGGGGGGCTTGGTAAATCTTTGTTCTTTATTAAGGTCGACGATTTTTAACGTTTCGCCGTTTTCAACTTTGGGTATTACCTTTACCGTTTCTTCTTCGTCGTCGTTATCGTCAAATCTGTAATCTTCGTAGATTGCGGTATAACCTTTGAACTTGACAACCCGTCCCGTAGTTTTGAACTCGTATTCTCCCGATACCGAACTTATACTCGTTTGTTCGTATTCGGCTTCCGCCATTTGCGACGCTAAAAATCTTTCATAGATAAGTTTATACAAATTGTAATGGTTCTTATCAAGCAAAGTTTTTGCAATTTCGGGCGTTAAACTTAAATCAATAGGTCTAATCGCTTCGTGAGCGTCTTGTGCGTTCTTTTTAGACTTATAAACGTTCGGGAATTTAGGCAAATATTCTTCGCCGAACTTTTGCGCTATATACTTTCTCGCCGAACTTTGTGCGTCGGTGGATACTCTTACCGAGTCCGTTCTTATATAGGTTATAAGTGCCAAATGTCCGCTTGTCGTTTCAATACCTTCGTAAAGGTGTTGTGCGACTTGCATACATACCGGCGACGACATATTTAGTTTTGCCGATGCGTCTTGTTGCATAGTCGAAGTAGTAAACGGGGGAAGGGCGTGGCTTAATGCAAGCGTCGTTTTAACGTCCTTAACGACCATACCGTTTTTCTTGACTTCGCTTTCGACTTTTTCGGCTTCTTGCAAATTCGACGGTTTATATCTCTTTCCGTTTTTTGAATATAAGTAGCCTTTGAACTTTGCTTGTTTTAAGCCTTGCAACGTCGCAGTCATATTCCAATATTCGCAAGGAACGAAAGCCTTGATTTCTCTTTCTTTTTCTACGACTATTTTAAGTGCGACGGATTGTACTCTACCCGCCGACAAACCGTCTTTAATTCTCTTGCATAAAAACGGACTTAATTTGTAGCCTACCAAACGGTCTAAAACACGTCTTGCTTGCTGACTGTCCACAAGGTTATAATCTATATCTCTCGGGTTTTTAAGCGCTTCTTTAACGGCTTTTTCGCTTATTTCGTTAAACTCTATTCTTTGCGCTTTATCTCCGAGTCCCAAAACTTCTTTTAAGTGCCAACTTATCGCTTCACCTTCACGGTCGGGGTCGGTTGCCAAAAATATTTTTTCGGCTTTATCGACCTTTTCTTGAAGTCTTTTTATGACCGCTTTTTTATCTGCGGTTATTACGTAATTGGGTTCGAAGTTATTGGCTACGTTTACGCCTAATCTTTTTTCGGGTAAATCACGGACGTGTCCACCGCTTGCGTCTACCTTAAACTTTCCGCCCAAATATTTTTCAATCGTTTTTGCCTTTGACGGCGATTCCACAATAACAAGTTGCATATCTTTCTCCTATATTAACGATTCGTAATTTCCAAAAACGGTTTTAACTATTGCTTTTTTGAGTTCGAGTGAACCGAGTAAGGCTATAATCTCGTAAGATTTCAAGTCTAACTTTTCCGTCAGTTCGTCAACCGACGAAACGCCGTCTTTAACGGCAAGCAAAACCCTTTCTTCGTTGTCGCTTAATTTTATTTTCTTTGATTTGGGTACGTTTAATTTCAAAAGGCTTGCAATCTCGCTTGCGCTTTCTACTAAAAATGCACCGCTTTTTATAAGTTTAACGGGAAGTTCTCCCGATTGAACGCCTAATCCGTACGGCAAACATAAGACTTCCCGTCCGTAGTCGTTTGCATAAGACGAAGTATAACTCGCTCCGCTTTTTTGGTCTCCGCTAATTATTAGCACGCCTTTAGATAACCCCGCTATAATTCTGTTCCTTGCGGGATAGGTGTATTTTTTAACCGATACGTCGGCAGGATATTCGGATATAACGAGTCCGCTGTTTTCGACTTGCTTTACGAGATTATGTTTACTTCTCGGCATAACGTTATTTAATCCCGACGGCAAAACGCATATCAAATTCCCGCTATCTATACTTCCAGATATTGCCGAACTGTCGCCACCGTCGGCAATGCCGGTTATTATTACCGTACCGCTTTCGGATAAACTTTTAGATATTTCTTCGCCCTTTTCCAAATATAAAGGCAAGGTCTTTCTCGAACCTACGACCGCCACCTTATCTTTATATAATAAATCTCTGTTGCCGTTTAGATATAACGCAATCGGCGGACAAGGCGTATTTTTAAGTTCAATGGGATAACCGCTTGAAAATAAGGTTAAAACGTCGGTTGAACATTTAAGCGCTTTTTCAATTCTACCTAAAATATATTCTTTGTCGTTTATCCTTTTCTTAATCTTAAACCATAGTTCTTTTTGTGGCGTTTTAGAAAAGTATTCGTCGGCTTTTTGACTTTTGAAAATATCTTTGGGACTTTCAACCAAACTTAAAACTTCGTATTTGCGTTTATATTCTATTTCTTCGAAAGAGTCCAAAAAGATTAAAGCGTTTTCGTCTTTTGTAAGTTCACGCATATTATACTTCTTCACTCCGATAACTAATCGCTTCAAAGATATGTTTGGGTCTTATGTCTTCCGAATAGTCCATATCGGCGATTGTTCTCGCCACTTTGATTATTCTGCTTCTCGCTCTTGCGGTTAAACCTAAACTTTCAAACGCAGTCTTTAATATATCGTCGCAGTCTTTGAATAATTTACAATATTTCTTTATGTGCTTTTCGGTCATTTCGGCGTTAGTCGTTATTCCGTCCGCCTTAAATCTTTCTCTTTGTATCGCCCTTACCAAGTTTATCCTTTCTTTGACCGTTTTAGAATCTTCTTGTTCGCTACTTACGTTGAGTTCGTCGTATTTTACGTTATCGACGCAAATTCTTAAATCTATTCGGTCAAGTAAAGGTCCTGATATTCTCGCTTTGTATCTTTGTATTTGCAAGGCGGTGCATTTGCACTCTTTTTCTTTAGAACCGTAATATCCGCACGGACAAGGATTCATACTGCCTACAAGCATAAAACTTGCGGGATATAATAAATTTGCCTTAACTCTCGATACCGTAATTACCCTGTCTTCAAGCGGTTGACGTAAACTTTCAAGCATATTTCGTGGATATTCGGGCATTTCGTCTAAAAACAAAACTCCGTTATGCGCTAAACTTATAAGTCCCGGTTTGGCATTTTGTCCACCGCCTATTAAGGAAATACTACTCGCCGTGTGGTGCGGTGTAATAAACGGTCTTTTATAAACTATGCCGTCCGTAGACGAAAGTTGTCCCGAAACGCTGTGAATTTTTGTCGTTTCAAGTGCTTCTTCAAAACTCATATTAGGCATTATCGACGGAATACACTTCGCAAGCATAGTTTTACCTGCACCCGGTGGTCCTACCATAAGTAAATTGTGATTGCCTGCAACCGCTATTTCAAGCGCACGACGGGCTACCGCTTGACCTTTGACGTACTTTAAGTCGTCAGAGTATTCTACGTTTTCGGCTATATCTTCATACTTTGACTGTTTGACTTTTTCGAGTTGTTTTTCGCCTGCATAGTAAGATATTAAATCTTTAAGGCTTTCACAAACAAAAACGTCGATACCGCTTATAAAACTGCCTTCCCTTGAATTGCCATTTGGAATTATTACCTTTTTATACCCTGCTTTTTTAATAGAAATCAAAAGCGGTAATATACCGAGAACTTCTCTTATTTCTCCACCCAAAGAAAGTTCGCCTATAAAAACGGTGTCTTCAACGTTGGCGGACGAGAGTTGCTCGCTTGCTTTCAAAAGTGCGACCGCTATCGGTAAGTCTAAACCAGCACCTTCCTTTTTAATCTCGGCAGGTGCTAAATTAACGGTGATTTTATGGTTTGGAAATTTCTTTCCGCTGTTTTTAATAGCCGAACGGACTCTTTCTTTGGACTCTTTAACCGCAGTATCGGGAAGTCCGACGATATCAAAAGACGGTAAACCGAAATTCGTATCTACTTCCACCTTAACGGCAACGCCGTCAAGCCCGTTTAAGACGTACCCAAAACAAGACGCTAACATACTCTCTCCTTTTTTATTTTATAATATACACTACTTTTTTATAATTGTAAATCGTTTTAACTAAAATTTAACACACTTTTCATTATATATATATTATGAAAAGAAAATGTATGAAAAAAGCCCAACACATAGTGTTGGGCTTAATTTCGTTTTCAAATTAGAGAATTTCGTCAACTTTTGCAGCCTTACCGGTTAAGTTTCTTAAATAGTAAAGTTTTGCTCTTCTGACTTTACCTTTCTTAACAACCGTAATTCCGGCAACCTTCGGAGAATGTACGGGGAAAGTTCTTTCAACACCTACACCGTAAGAAATTCTTCTAACGGTAAAGGTTTCTCTTATTCCTCCGTTCTTCTTCGCAATGACGATGCCTTCGAATGCTTGAATTCTCTCTTTGCTACCTTCTATAACTTTGAAAGATACTTTAACCGTATCACCGACAGCAAATGCGGGAACTTCGCTTTTCAAATTCTCTTTTTCGATTTGTTCGATAATGTTCATGACTTATACCTCCACATTGTCGCAGTGTTCACGGTCTTTGCCGGAGGACCACCCGAAGTCTTTGTCTATTTTATCATATAAAAACTCGATTTGCAAGCAATTTTATATGATTTTCTCAATATTTTTTTGTTTTTTTAATTCTTTTTAGGCGGTGGGGCTAAATGCGAATATAAATTGCATTCTATTTTGCCGTTATAAATTTTACGCTTTTTGTCCGCCTTTCTGCCGATTAATTTTTCAAAATCGTCGACGGGCGTTAGG
>JAZRYO010000054.1:0-2394 GCA_045600785.1 Christensenellaceae bacterium
CGAACGTGAACTCTACGTCGATAAGTTTCATCTTCAAATTACGGCTTTCGATTTTTTCTTCAGCCGTCTTCATTGCGGACTTAACTTTTTCTTCGTTTCTTCTTACTTTATCGTCATCGACTTTGGTCGCACGTCTTAAAACGGGTTTAAGCGGGGCTACTATCTCGCTATCGGGAACTTCTTTGGGCTCGATAATTACCGTTCCGTATTCCGTTCCCCTTGCCGTTTCAACTATTACGCCCGAACCTTTTTCGTAAAAATTATGCTCGGGATTAAAGTAGTAAATCTTACAAGTATGTTTGAATTTTATACCGACAATTTTTGCCATTTGAATTTCTCCTCTACCATTCCGAAAAGAATATAATCGGCGGTCATTTGTACGTTTGCATTATAGTAGGCAGTCTTTTCTTTCTCGGTCAATTTATCAAGTACCGATATAAGTGCGCCGTCTAAATACGGATAACCGTCAATGTTTCCTTCCTTTCTCGATTTGAGTATCTCTATAATCTCGTTTTTCATAACGGAAACAAATTCCGCCAAATTTTCCGACACCTTTTTAACGTATCTGTAAACTTCTTTCGAAGAAGTCATATTCATAAGAATATCCCTGCAAAGTTTAACCGTGTCGAAAGTGTCTTCACGTCTTAAATATTTAATTGCGTCGGATAACTTACCGTCGGATAAGTTTATCGCCCTTTTAATTTTCTCGGCGTCGGAATAATCTTTAATTAGCGTTTGAAAAACGTCGGCGTAAGAAAACCCGTTAATCTCCAACCTTTTAACTCTCGATTTTACAGTCGAAAGTAGCATAGAATCGCTTACCGCACCTAAAAGGATACAAACGTTTTTGGGCGGTTCTTCCAAGGTCTTTAACAGTTTGTTTTGCGCCGATACGTTCATATTTTCCGCACCTACGAACACGAACTCTCTCACCGTGTTTTCAAGCGGTTTAATATATAATTTGGATATAAGGTCTTCAGCGTCGTCGGTTAAAATTTTACCGCCGTTTTCACTCGGGTAAAAAGTACAGTCGGGATAAATCTCTTTTTCTATTTGCGTCTTTATCCTATCGTCCTTTTCTCCGCCTGCTATAAGGCTTGCAAATATTTTTAGATACGACCTTAAAAACTCTCCGTCCGAACATACCAAAAGATAGGCGTGGTTTAGGTTGCCCTTTTCTACGTCCGACGCAACGATTTTGTATGCGCTTGTCTTTTTGATAAGTTCTTCTATATCCATTTTAATCTATGATTTTTCTCTTTTTTAATTCGTTTACTACGTCGTTAAACACTTCGTCAACGGTCTTTTTGGCGTCGATTTTCACGATACGTTTTTTGTATTTTTTACATAGCGCCAAATATCCTTTATAGACCTTTTCGTGAAATTCCATACCGCTTTGTTCTATTCTGTCGTCTTTATCCGCACCGCCCTTTCTTAAAAAGGCGTCTTTTGGGGATATATCGAAAAAGAAAGTTAAGTCGGGCATACAGTTTTTAACCGCATACTCGTTTACCTTTTTAACAAACTTAAAACCTAAATTTCTCGCATAGCCTTGATATGAAAAAGACGAATCTATATATCTGTCGCAAACGACGATTTTACCCTTTCTTTTTTCGGGAAGTATCTTTTCTTCTATATGCTGAACTCTTGCCGACGCATATAAAAGGGCTTCGGTTTCGTCTTTCATCGCCGTATTAGATGCGTCTAAAATAACCGTCCTGATTTGTTCGGCTATCGGCGTTCCGCCCGGCTCTCTCGTAAATACCGCATCGATATTACGCTTTTTTAAGTACTCTTCGAATTTTTTGAGTTGGGTAGATTTGCCCGAACCTTCTCCGCCTTCGAAAGTAATAAAATAACCCTTTTTATTCTCCATAGACGCTGTAATTCCTTATTAAATAGTCAATGAAAAACAACGACTCGAACTGCATATCGGCTTGTTCACTCGAATAGTTCATAATGCCGAGAACTAATCCTTCGTCGGTCGTTTCGGTCGTTTCTTCGGTGGTCTTTGTTAAATACCAACTGTCGATAATCTTTTTGTGGTCGCCGTCAATTTCGCAAAGTTTATGAAGGTCTATCCCATACGCCGAAAAACCGTCTTCGTAAATTCTTTTGTAGGTGTCGTAGTCGTAATCGACCGTCCTTTTAGCGTACCAAAGAAAATCGTTTCCGCTATCCTTTGCCCTTTGTATAGCGTTTTGAACGCTTATTAACGCTTGCTTGGTCTTTTCTATTCTTACCTTTTCGTCTTTAATACCTTGCTGTATCTTACTTTCGCTATTATACGTCCGCCTGTAATTTTTGGCTTCCTTTATCCTTACGTCCCTAAAATATAGGGCGACCGTCTTTTCGTCTAACTCTCCGTCGGTATAAAAATAATCTAAATATTCT
>JAZRYO010000055.1:0-1206 GCA_045600785.1 Christensenellaceae bacterium
AATTATTTTTTTAATACTATTTCAGATATTTTCTTTACGTCAAAAGGTTTATTTTTAGATTTTGATAATAAAAATAAAAACTCTTTGTTTTTACCTTCTTTATACGGCGCATTTGTAAAATTTATAGGAATAAGACCTAAATTCAAGCAAAAATTATAAATTTCAACGCCTTTTTCAATCTTTGCCCTCATAGAATTTACTATACCGCTTGAATTTAATTCTTTTTTACCGCATTCGAATTGCGGTTTATATAAAATAACACACTCGCCGTTTTCTCTTAAAACGTCATAAAAACCACGCAAAAGATATAGCACCGAAATAAAACTTACGTCGCAACAAATAAAATCGATTTTCTCGTTAAACGTTGAAGAAGATAAATTTCTTGCATTAAAATTATCGATTACTACTATTCTTTTATCGTTTTTAAGTTCATTAGATAATAAACTTTCTCCAACGTCCAAAGAATAGACTTTTTTTGCGTCGTGTCGAATTAAACACTCGGTAAATCCACCGAAACTTGCACCAACGTCAAGACAAACAAGATTTTTAACTGAAAAATTAAAATCTTCAAAAGCCTTTTCAAGTTTATAACCGCCGTTAGAAACAAACGGCTTGTCTGAAAATTTTATTTCTATTTTACTATCATTAGAAACGTTATAAGAAACTTTATCGATTTGCTTGTCGTTTACAAACACTTCGCCCCGTAAAATTCCTTCACTTGCTTTAGTTCTCGAAGGATAATATTTATTTTCAAATAAAAACTTATCTAATCGCATTTTATATCCTTAATTAGATAATTCATAAAACCTTGTAAAACTTCCGCATTTTTAATAGTTTTTAAGAATTTTATATCTTCGTTGTAAAGTTTATTTATCTCACTTAAAACACCATTTACCGAATAAACCTTAATTGAAGTCAATTTATCGTCTCTAACGTCTTTATGTAATGACTTCCCGATTTCTAAATTAAAATAATCTTCGTCTTTTAGGTCGTCAACGTATTGAAAAATAAGCCCAACGTCGTTCCCTAATTTTTCAAATCCGTCAAAAAGTTGTTCGTTAAATAATATTGCAGGTATGCAAAACGGACAAGATAATAATTTACCCGTTTTATTTACGTATATTTTTGTTAAATCTTCGTTTGTAAACGTTTTTTTAACTTCAAATACTTTATCAGATTGTTGTCCGGATAGCATACCCGAATATC
>JAZRYO010000056.1:0-1867 GCA_045600785.1 Christensenellaceae bacterium
AACCGTATTTTTGATTGAGTACCAAAAAGTCGTACCCTTGCATTAACATATAGTTAAACTCGAAAAACGTTAAACCTTTTTCCATTCTTTGCTTGAAACACTCTGCGGTAAGCATTTTATTTACCGAGAAGTGTACGCCTATTTCACGCAAAAAGTTGACGTAGTTTAAGTTCAAAAGCCAGTCGGCATTGTTGGCGATAATCGCACTGTTATCCCCTTCGAAAGAGATAAATCTCGACATTTGACTTTTGAAACACTCGATATTGTGTTCTATCGTTTCTCTCGTCATCATTTGACGCATATCAGATCTACCCGACGGGTCGCCTATCATACCCGTTCCACCGCCGAATAGTGCGATAGGACAGTGTCCGTATTTTTGCATCCACGCCATCGCCATAATCGGTATGTAATGCCCGATATGCAAACTGTCTGCCGTCGGGTCAAAACCGACGTAAAATGTGAGTTTCTCGCTTTCGAGTTTCTTCCTTAAATCGTCGCCGTAAACCGTTTGCTTTATAAAGCCCCTTTCTTCAAGGACGTCCATTACGTTTTTCATAATAATCTCCGTTTGTTTTACTATACCTATTTTAGCATTTTAATTAAGAAAATGCAAGGTTTTTATTTGACTACCCGTATTTTATGTGATAAAATTTAGACATGATAAATTTCGACGAAATTTTACAAAAATTTAAGAGTAGAAACACCAAAGAAGAAAAAAGGAAGTTTCAAGAATACGTTTTAGCCCTTGCAAAAGAAAACGGTAAAACGGCGAGAGTCGAAAGGTGCGACAATCACGAAAACATTATTATCGGCGACGAGAAAAATGCAAAGGTAATTTACACGGCACATTACGACACCCCGAAGACCGCACTCTTTCCGAATTTAATGTTGCCGACGGCGAAAGGTCTTCACCTACTATATGCGATTGCCGTTATCCTTCCCCTTCTTGCTATCGGCTTTTTAGCGTTCTTCCTTTTCTTCGCCATTACGGGACTTGATACTTTCGATATAAAAAATAGGCTATTGGGGCTAATCGTTTATCTTGCATTTTATTTCGGTGCGTTCTATCTCTTTTTTAAGTGTAAGAAAAATAAAAACAATTTTAACGATAATACGTCGGGCGTCTTAACAGTTCTAAACATTGCGTTTAGGGTTAATAAAAGTAACGTCGCTTTTATACTTTTCGACGACGAAGAAAAAGGCAAACTCGGAAGTAAAGCGTTTGCAAAATCGAACGAAAAGATAAAAAAGAACATACCCGTTTATAACTTCGATTGCGTTGGCAACGGCGACTGTTTTATTTTCATTTCTTCAAAACAATTTACATTTAACGGCTTATACGGGGACTTTTACGATACTTATTCGTCGATAGATAAGTCACTGTTTTATTCGGACGAAAAGGCAAAAGCAAATTCCGACCAAACGAATTTCGACCTTGGCGTTGCAATTCTTGCTTGTAAAAAATCAAAGCACGGCATTTACTACACTAATAAAATCCACACCGAAAAAGACACCGTAATATCTCTTGATAATATTTCGACGCTCGTCGAAAAATCGGTAAAATATATAGACTCACACTTATAAAGAATTAAACTTAAACGGCGGTTGGGAATTCCCCACCCACCGTTTTTATGTTTGTCTTGATGATATGCAAAACTATTGTTTTAATGATATACCGTACTTCGTACGGATAGTTAAATAAGGGTTAGTCGCTTGAATAACAAGGCTCGTGAAGTGCGAGTTAAATAAGAATTTAGAAACGAGTATGTCAAGGCTCGGAATATCCAAGACTTCGTCTTGATGATATACCATACATTGTGCGAATTAAAGGTGGACAGTTGCTCGTAAGACGAGGCGCAAGATAAAT
>JAZRYO010000057.1:0-1698 GCA_045600785.1 Christensenellaceae bacterium
TTGCTTGTATGCGAGAGAAACTTTCTTCGTCTCTCTATCGCATTTCAATACCTTGAATTCGTAATCTTTGTTGAGTTCCAAAACGTCGGCAGGAGTGCTTGCGTTAGTCCACGAAAGGTCGCTGATATGTGCTAAACAGTCAAAACCGTTTACTTCGACGAATGCTCCGAAAGGTGCAAATCTTACGACTTTACCGGTAACTACGTCGCCTTCGCTTATCGACGAGAAGAACGCTTCTTCTTTTGCTAATCTTTCAGCATCTCTTTCTGCCTTTTCAGCTTCTAATATAACTCTTTGAGATGCGACGATTTGTTTTCTTCTACCGCCTTTCTCAACTTTTTCCGCTTTAAGTCTTAATTCTTTTCCTACGTATTTATCAAGTTCCTTAACGAAACCTATTCTTATTTGAGACGAAGGAACGAAAACGTCGTAAGATGCAAATTTTCCGATAAGACCGCCCTTGTTAAATCCGGTACAAGTTATCGTAAATATTTCGCCTTCTTCTATCTTTGCGATTTTTTCGTCTTCTTCTTTTGATAAAGTGATTGCCTTTTCGGACAATGCGACGCTGGGTTTCAAACCGACTATCATAACCTCGATATCTTCACCGACTTTCGACGCATACGCCGTTTTGTCGTAAGACTCGCAGTTTATCTCGTCCTTGGGAAGAAGAATTTCCTTTTTCGTATTTACTATGTAAAGCATTAAACCGTCGTCAGTCGCCGAAGAAATAGTCGCTTGAATTCTTTGACCTACTCTGAATTTAACTTGTTCGCCGTCCATAGCGTTCATAACTTCTTCCATTGTGTTTGTACTTTTAACTTCTGTACTTTCCATTTGCTTAAAAACCTCCATCGATTGTTCGTTGGGCGTCGATGCCCCCGCAACAATACCTACCTTTTTGTACTTTATAAAATTTTTATATTCGAGTTCGTTAGGACTTGATACCAAAAACACGTTTTTACAATGCTCTTTGCAAATGTCGGCAAGTTTTTGAGTATTGCTACTCTTTTTACCGCCTATAACGACCATTGCGTCGCATTCTTTCGACATATTTTCGGCTTCGTCTTGACGCTCTTTAGTAGTATAGCAAATTGTTTCGAAAACTTCAAGCGTTTTTATAGATAATTTATTAAAATAATCTAAAATAGTCTTAAACTTCGTGGCTGAATAGGTTGTTTGAGATACAAGACAAACTTTATCGGTCAATTTATCTTTCACTCTTTCAAAATCGTCGTCGATAACTATGGCTTTTTGGTCGCACCAACCGTTAATACCCATAACTTCGGGGTGAGTTTTCCCACCCGTAATGACTATTTGGTAGCCCTTGTTATGATATTCTTCGACGATTTTTTGGGTTTTCATAACGAAAGGGCAAGTACAGTTGATAACTTTAATACCTTTCTCTTCAAGTTGGCGCAAAACGTCTTTCCCGACTCCGTGTGAACGGATAATGACCGTTCCCGAGTTAATCTCGTCTATACTTGATATCGTTTTAGTTCCCAAACTCTCGATTTTTTTTATTACCGACTCGTTATGAATTATCTCGCCTAAAATATAAACGCCTTCGCCCGAATTTTTAATCGCCGTATCAACGGCGTTTTTAACTCCGAAACAAAAACCGCTACTTTTTGCTAAATATGCTTTCAATTCTTCACGTCCCTATCCACTTGGCAAACAATAAATACTGCCCAAATG
>JAZRYO010000058.1:0-10808 GCA_045600785.1 Christensenellaceae bacterium
CCGTCAACCGCAACTATGTTTTCAATACCCATAGTGCGAAGAACGGCGATACATATAAGACCGATAGGTCCGCAACCTTGAACGACTACTCTCGAATTGAAACGTAAAATTCCCGTCGTCTTTGCCCTTTCTACTGCGTGAACTAAAACCGCACAGGGTTCGATTAAAACTCTCGACTCCAAATCGAGTTCGCTAACGTTGAAGAAAGTCGAACCGATTGCACCCCTGATTACTATATAGTCGGCAAACCAACCTTTGAAGTGGTTGTCGTCTTTACTGTCAGTCATAAGTCCGTAAACGTCCGCACCGCCGACGTTTTGCTTATTCAAATCGAACATAGTTATATCGGGGTTGTCGGGAAATATCATACAAGTGACGATTTTATCACCGACGCCGACAGGCTTTCCTGCGCTGTCTTTTTTGACGTTCTTACCGAGTTTTACGATTTCGCCCGTTCCTTCATGTCCGAGTACGAGTGGAATAATTCCAAACGGGTCTCTTTTATATTCGTGTTGGTCCGTTCCGCAAATTCCGCATCCTTCGACTTTGACTAATATATCGTCGTCGCCGATTTCGGGAATTTTATACTCTTGAAGTTCGAATTTTTCTTTTTCTACGAGCATTGCGACTCTCGCTTTTTCGGGAATAGGTCCACTCGCCTTATTAGACGGTGCGCTTCCGTTCATTCCCGCAAGCACTTGTCTTACAATCTCTTCGATGTTTTTAGTATCCATTTCTATCTCCTTACCTTATGCAAAGGCTTTCAACCATTACGCAACGGCGAGATTTCGTAAACGTATGCGCAGCCGTTAAGCCTTCGCCCGTTCTACTTGCTATCGTGAAAGTACAATAACCTTCACCGCCGAAGCCGAGTGCCGAGTACGACGGTCCGTTTTTAACGAGTATCGCCGTATCTATCGCTTTTGCATATTCAGTTATATGGTCAATGTTTTTACTGTGTATATGTGCCGAGTGTCTGTTGCCGTGTTCAAGCCATACCGCTTTTTCGACTGCGTCTTCGAAGTCTTTCGCCCTTACTACTCCCAAAATAGGCATCATAAGTTCGGTTGCGATTAACGGGTGTTCCTTTTCACCTTCGAAAGTTATACATCTTATATCGTCGGGAACTTCAACGCCTACCATATGTAAAAGGGCTTTTGCGCTTCTTCCGACGCACTTTCTGTTAAGTCCCTTGGGCGTTATAACCGTAGCCGTCAATTTATCTTGTATCTCTTTCGACGCAAGGTAGCAACCTTGTTCTTCGACCATATATTTCATAAGTTCGTCGCAAACGCTATCGACCGCAACGATTTCTTTTTCGGCAATACACGGAAGGTTGTTATCGAAAGTACAACCGTTGACTATGTCTTCCGCAGCCTTTCTAACGTCCGCAGTTTCATCGACGAGTGCAGGGGGATTTCCCGCTCCTGCGCCTATTCCACGTTTGCCCGAAGAAAGTACCGCCGTAACTACGCCCGGTCCACCCGTCGCTACCAAAAGTTGAATATCTTTATGGTGCATCATAACGTTGCTCGATTCAAGCGTGGGATTTTCAAGCGAACAGCAAATATTGTCAGGTCCGCCCGCTTCCAAAGACGCTTCGTTTATCATATTGACTGCATAGTTCGAAGTCTTTATCGCTGCGGGGTGGGGATTAAATACTACGGTGTTGCCTGCGGCAAACATTCCTATCGTATTACATATTACCGTTTCCGACGGGTTGGTACAAGGAGTTATCGCACCGATTACCCCGAAAGGTCCCATCTCGATTAAGGTAAGTCCCTTATCGCCCGACCACGCCGTCGTCTTTATGTCTTCGGTTCCGGGAGTCATTTCGGCAGTCAATTTATGTTTCAAAATTTTGTGTCCGACGTTTCCCATACCCGTTTCTTCGACGCCCATCTTGGCAAGCGTTTCGGCATTTTCTATCGTCTTTTTTCTAATATTCGCAATAACCTTTTCTCTCGCATCAAGGGGCATCTTTCTAACGATTTGTTGTGCCGATTTGGCAGCGGCAATCGCTTCGTTCATATCGGTAAATATTCCGTGTCCGCCGTTCGATACGATATTAAGGTGCATTTGCGATACGACGTCTTTTACGATTTTTTCGACGTCAGATTCGTTAAACTTCATTTTATCGTCCTTTATTATTTGTTTAATTGCGCAAGTACTTTTTTGGTTATCTCGGCAATTACGTCCGAAGATACGTTGTTATTGTTTTCATTGTCCGAAGCCAAATGACAAGAACCGCAGTTATGACAACTCATTTCGCCCTTTTGATTATTTAAGCAAATGTTTGCGGGGTGCTTACCCGTCATACCGAATTGACGACGAATTTCGTACAAACGTTTAACTTGCGACGGAGAAAGTTCCTTCGGTCCGCCGAGCATCTTCGAATTGAAAAGAAGTTTTGCGTAGAATTCCAAAGACTCCATTTTGTGATATGCCGCAAGCAAACTGTCGCTATAAGAAAGCGCACCGTGGTTTGCTAATAATACAGCGTCGAAGTATTGAAGATATTTCGATACTGCGTCGGGAATTTCTTCGGTAGAAGGCGTGCCGTACTCTGCGATAGGAACGCAACCTAACGATATAACCGCTTCGGGCATTATGGGTTGAGTTAAAGGAATACCCGCTATTGCAAAAGACGTAGCGTAAATGGGGTGTGCGTGAACAACCGATTTAACGTCTGGTCTTTCTTTGTAAACTCTCATGTGCATTTTGATTTCCGAAGAAGGCTTAAAGCCGGGGTTTGCTTGAATAACGTTTCCGTTTTCGTCAACCTTACAAATATATTCGGGAGTCATAAATCCTTTGGATACTCCCGTAGGGGTACAAAGGAATTCGTGGTCGTTTAACTTTACGGATATATTTCCGTCGTTAGACGCTACCATACCTTGATCGTAAATTCTTTTGCCGATTTCACAAATCTGTTTCTTGATTTCAAATTCGTTTTGCATATATTTTTCTCCTTAATTTTATGTAATTTATTCAACCGCTAATGCGGAATTTTACCTTTTTTTTATTTTTCGTCCCAACCTAAATAGGCTATTAAAGTGTCAAGTCCTTCTCTCGTTACCGAATCGACGAAAAAGATTTTCTCGCAACCTGCGATTTTTAACCACTCCGCCGCAAGTTCCGGATTTGCACCTTCCGAGTTTATTTGAGTGACTATTCCGATAACTTCTCTCGTCGCCGTCGCCGTTGACGCCGGGGAATATAAAGAAAACTGTTCGTTCGCCGCTAAAATAAATCCTATAACTTCGACTTCGTACGAATAAAGCGCCAAAGCAAACCCGAACTGCTTGTCTTCTATGTATTCGCCGGGCGGATCGATAATGTACTCGCTGTAATTTACGTATTGCGTTTTGTGATACAAAATATCTTCGCCGTATAGGGCTTGGGTTAAAGTCGTTTTCCCTGCACCGCTTCGCCCCATAAACATTATCTTTTTTTTCATATTATATAATAATGTTATGTCTTCGTTCTTTCGCAAACGGTAAATTTAAGCGTTTCGTCGGCGTATTTTAATACTGCGTCAATCGACGCCGTAACTTCGGATACCGTTCCTAAAATTATAAGCGTTCCCGAAAACCTATCGACGAACCCTATCTCGATTCCACTCGCCTTAATCGCTATATCCGCCATAACTATCGCCGATTCGGCGGGAGTCATACAAACTATTCCGATTGCGTTCTTCGAATAATCGACCGTCGGATTTAAGCCGAGTTTGTGATACATTATCGGGTCGGGATTTGCGATAACGTGCGCCAAAGATATTTGCTTGCCCGGAACGAGTTCCTGTACGATACGCAATTTTTCTTTTGAATTAAATAAATCCTTCTCGTCCATCGCAAAAACATACCCCTTTTATTTTCTACGCTTATTATACAAGATATATAATGCAATGTCAACACAAAACAACAAAAAAATTGAAAAATTTTCATAAAAAATGTTGTTTTATGTTGTTTTCGTATAAAAATTTCCAAAAAATTTGTTATTTTTATTGTTTTTTGGGTGCAAATAGTGTATAATAGACGTATGAAAGCTAAAATAGACACGCATACTCACTCGATAGCAAGCGGTCATTACACTACGGACACAATAACGAAAATGGCGGAAAAATCAAGAGATTTGGGGCTTTATTTCCTTGCGATTACCGACCACGCACCGAAAATGATTGGCACTACCAACGAGAGTTATTTCCACAACTTAAAATATTCGGATAAAAAACTTTACGGCGTGAATATGCTTTACGGCGTCGAACTTAATATCTTGAATTTACAAGGCGACGTCGACCTTCCCGAAAGTATTTTGAAAAACTTGGACTTTGCGATAGCGAGTTTACATAGCGACGTTTTTACCCCTTCGTCTGAAGAAGCGAATACGAAAGCGTTGACAAGGGCAATGGAAAATCCTTTCGTAAAAATTATCGGGCACCCCGACGCACCTCTATTCCCCGTAAACAATTATCTTTTGACCGACAAGGCAAAGGAAACGAACACCGCACTCGAATTAAGTTCGGTATCTCTATCCGAAAACAACTACCGTGGCGACAACATGAAAGGACTTATCGAAATGCTTATTTTGTGTAAACAAAAAGGAGTTTATATAACGCTTGGAAGCGACTCGCACGGAAAACAAAATATCGGAGATTTTCAAAACTCGGAAAGGCTTTTAGAGGTTTTGGACTTCCCCGACGAACTCGTCCTTAATTACGATATAGATAAATTTTTCGAGTTTATCAAAAAATAAAAAAAGACCGTTTGGAAAATTCCAAACGGTCATATTTTTTTGGTTATTTTAATTTGAATTTCAAAACGACGGGGTTATGATAAGAATACTTATATTCGTGCGAATTTAGGACGGTTATTTCAATACAGTCTATTATATCGTCTGACACCAAAAAACCGTCGGTTATCGCCGTATAGGTCGATTCTTTATCATAATCGGAGTGCATATATCTAAAAGTTCCGTCGTCTAAATCGGGGTTTTCGGGAGTACCGATTAAAAGTGTATAACCGTCGAAAACCGTCGATAAATCGTAAACGCTATTAGGCTTTTCTTCACCGCCTTCTTTTACTCTATCTTCGGCGTTTGCAGTTAAGACCAAATTAAAATCTCCGCCGACTATAACGTAATTTCCTTTTATCTTTTCTTCGTATAAAAGTCCTTCTAATTGTTCTAAATTTTTCTCTCTTACTTCACCGCTTATATCGTTAGTCGCAAACTGTAAATTTATAAGTACGAACTGCTTGTCCGAGTTATCGATATCGCATCTTATTATTTGCAAGTATTTATCTTTTCCGTAATTCTCGCTTTTAATCACTGACGAGTCAAAGTCTAACCCTACTTGCGACGCTTTTGATTTGACGTTTGAAATAAACGAAAGTCCGCTTTCGACGTCGCCAAGCATTTCAGCCATAGGAAAAGGACAAAAGCCGAAACGACTCGGCAAGCAAGCGTGTTCGGTCGACGGAAATCTACCCGATATCAGTTCGTCTTCGTCGATATTAAAAGAACGGGCAGAATTCGTATCTACTTCTTGCAGTAGAATAAAGTCGGGATTGATACCCTTTAAGGTTGCGATAATGCCTTCCAAGTTCGACCTTACTTTGCTTTCGCTTTCGGCTCTCGTGCGTTCGCCTTGATTGCCGTTTATATCAACTGCGAAATAATCGCTAAATCCGTCGTCCTTAATGCCGTAGCCTATGTTAAAGGTGACCAAAGTATATTCTTTGCCTTTCACAATTTCGCTATATTTTGCGTTGCCTACGATTATGATGTCGGGTTGGTCTTTAATTTTTCTGTACGATATTATTTCATACGCCAAAACACCGAGTAAAAAAAGTGCGAAAAGGCAAACGATAACGAGTGCCGCAACAAGCACTTTGTTGGGCGTTCTTTTCTTTCTCGTTCTTCCCGCATATTTTCTGTTTTCCGTGTCCATGTCACTATCTTCCTATTATTTTAATTAACTTTAAATAACATTGTTCGTATTTTTCGTCCGACGTGCCGTCGAGAACGAAAAGCGTTTTATCGTCGATGGGCGGTGGTGCAAAGTTAACGTCCTTAATATAGTCGTCAAAGTGCGTTATCTTCCACCTGTCTCTATCCGAATTTCGTTTTATCATATGTTTTTTACAAAGTTCCGCCGTCGAATTTATCCAAACGACGACAAGTTCGGCGTCAAACTTTTCCACTCTCGATTTAAGATTAGATATATATTCTAAATCTCTTATCTCTTTGGTGAACGGGGCGTTTATTATAACCCTATCGTTATACTTCAAATTATCTACCCCGATATTGACGATTACTTCGTATTCGTAATCTCTTATTTCCCTGCCGAAAAATGCCGAACTTCTGTTATAAGGTCTATGCGCCGCCTTAAATACTCTTTTAGATAAAGGAATTACGCTGTCTTTGTCTAAATATACAACGTTTTTAAGGTCAACGGCAAGTCTTTTGGAAAGTCTGGTCTTTCCGCAAGCGGGGGGTGATGCAACCAAAATCAATTTTTTCATAAATTACTTATTTTCGTAAATTTCTCTTTTCAAAATTCCGACGTACGGAAGATTTCTATAAAGCCCCGCATAGTCGAGTCCGTAGCCTATTACAAATTCGTTTTCGACTTCGAAACATTTATAATCGACTTTAACGGGAACTTCTCTTCTCGACGGTTTATCCAAAAGGGTACAAACTTTAATCGACGCCGGACGACGTGCGGACAAAAGTTGTATTAAGTATTGCATAGTGTATCCGCTATCGATTATATCTTCGACGATAACGATGTGTTGACCTTCTATTTTATTGTCAAGGTCTTTTATCATTTTAACTTCGCCTGACGACTTCGCACCGCTCCCATAACTCGATATTGACATAAAGTCGAGTTTTACGGACGTCTTCATACTTCTTACCAAATCGGCAAAAAACATTACGCTTCCTTTTAATATCGCTACCATTAAAGGAACTTCGCCTTTATAATCTTCGTCCAACTTCTTGGCTAATTCTTTAATTCTCGTCTGTAATTGCTCTTCGGATAAAAGTACCCTTTCAACGTCCTGATGCATATTATCTCCTTTTGTATTTACAATATACTACATTTTACCACACGTTCGGTAGATTTGTCCACTTTTATTATATCGGAAATTTCAATTCCGAAAATAAGTAGGACGTTTTTACCGTCGCAAAGAAGTGGAATAAAATCTCTTTCTCTCGACGGAATTTTCTTGTCGATAAAATAGTCTTTTAATTTTTTAGTACCACCGCCGAAAGACTTAAACGTATCGCCTTCCTTTCTCGTCCTTATAACTGCGGTTTTTGGTATTTTTGCAAGGTCGAATTTCAAAACTTTTTCGCCTTTTACTTCGTCGCCCAAATAAAGCGTGCGGTTTGAAAAACTAATCTCGCCGAGTCCGAAAGGAATTTCCGTCAAGTTCTTTTCGGACTTTTTATATAGGGTTATAAACCCGTATTCGTTTACCGCCTTAACGCCTTTCGGCATATCAATCGTCGTACCCGTCTTTGCGTTTTTAAGTCCGTTAAGTAGGTCTATATGCGTTTTTTCGTAGTCTTTTACTATCCCTGATTTTTTTAAGGCGATTATCGACGCCCTTGAAAAAAGCACTTCGTCGATACTACAAGGCAACTTGATATAACCGTCTTTTTCGATTATTTCCTTTTCTGCCAAACGACTTAAATATTCGTCTTCTTTTTTGCTTATCTCGTTAAATCTCAAAAGCGATTTTTCTATTTTCGGAAATCTCTTTTTGATTTTCGGTATAAGTTTAAGCCGTATATAATTTCTCGAATACTTGTCCGAAAAATTAGTTTCGTCGTCAACGTAAGGGATTTTTTTCTTTCTTAAATATTCGTCAATCTCA
The DNA here is from genome assembly GCA_045600785.1 of Christensenellaceae bacterium. Lineage (GTDB taxonomy): Bacteria > Bacillota > Clostridia > Christensenellales > Borkfalkiaceae > UBA10281. The sequence goes on from JAZRYO010000058.1 coordinate 7,884, forward strand.
CTTCTTTCAGTAGATAAAATAGGTCTGATTATCTTACCGTAAGAGATATCTTCTATCCCTTTAACGCCCGAACCCGTTCCCCTAAACATATTGAAAAGTACCGTTTCGGCGTTGTCGGATATATGGTGTGCGGTTGCAACGACGTCGCAAAACCCATCTTTTATCGCATCGAAAAATACTTTATACCGAAGTGTTCTCGCACCTTCTTCGACGGAAAGCCCGTTTTCTTTGCTATATTTTACACAGTCTAACTTCTTAAAATATAGTTCGACGTCATTTTCTTTGCAATAGTTTTTAACGAACTCACTGTCTTTCCCCGATTTTTTTCTTATCCCGTGGTCGATATTTATTGCGACTACTTTAATTTTGAGTTCTTCTTTGCACTCTAAAAGATTGTCCAAAAGATACATCGAATCACGTCCGCCCGACAAAGCGACCGCCACCTTCATATTCATTTTTAACAAACTTTTATTAAGCATACTTATATTATATAATATTTTCTTATTTTTTTCAATAGAAAAACCCATTATTTTCATAATGGGTTTAACTTATTAGAATACGACCTTTTCGTCGTTATCTTTTTTAAGCAACGAGATAAACTCGTCTAACGAATAAGAAACGCTCGCTTCTTCGCCACGTTTTCTTACCGATACCTTTCCTTCGGCAACTTCTTTGTCGCCTACGATTAAAATATACGGTACTTTTTCCATAAGCGCTTCTCTAATCTTATAGCCGATTTTTTCGTTTCTCGTATCTTTATCGGCACGAAGTCCACTCTCGTTTATCTTCTTGCAAACGCTCTCTGCGTATTCGTTCGCACCGTCGGTTATCGTCAAAACTTTTGCTTGAACGGGTGCAATCCATACGGGGAATTTGCCTGCGTAATGTTCTATCAAAATACCGATAAATCTCTCTATCGAACCGAATAAAACTCTGTGAATCATAATCGGTTGATGCTTTTCTCCGTCTTCGCCCGTATATTCTGCGTTAAAGCGTTGGGGAAGTTGAAAGTCTAATTGAATAGTTCCGCATTGCCAAGTTCTGCCTATGGAATCTTGTAAATGGAAGTCGATTTTAGGTCCGTAGAACGCACCGTCGCCTTCGTTGATTTCATAAGGAAGTTTCAATTCGTCGAGTGCGGTTTTAAGACCGTTAGTTGCATTTTCCCAGTCTTCGTCGCTACCCATACTGTTTTCGGGACGGGTAGAAAGTTCGACGTGATACTTAAATCCGAATAAAGAATATACTTCGTCTATCATTCTGACGACGTTTTTAATCTCTCCCGTTATTTGCGACGGAGTCATAAAGATATGCGCATCGTCTTGAGTGAAACATCTGACTCTCATAAGTCCGTGAAGTTGTCCCGATTTTTCGTGGCGGTGTACGAGTCCGAGTTCGCCGATACGAAGGGGTAAATCTTTATAACTTCTCGGCTCTAACTTGTAAACGAGCATACCTCCCGGACAGTTCATAGGCTTAATCGCACAGTCTTCACCGTCGATTTTAGTCGTGTACATATTGTCTTTGTAGTGGTCCCAATGCCCAGAAGTTTCCCAAAGCGTTCTCGTCATTATAATAGGAGTAGATACTTCGACGTATCCTTCTTTTTTATGTAATCCACGCCAATAGTCGATAAGAGTGTTTCGAAGCGTCATACCGTTGGGAAGGAAGAAAGGAAAGCCCTTGCCTTCGTTCAAAAGGGCGAAAAGTTTAAGTTCTTTTCCGAGTTTCGTATGGTCCCTTTTCTTTGCTTCTTCAAGCATATTGAAGTATTCGTCCATTTCCGACTTCTTTGCGAAGGCGGTACCGTAAATTCTCGTAAGCATTTTGTTCTTTTCGTTTCCACGCCAGTATGCGCCTGCAAGGTTTATGAGTTTGAATGCCTTAATAAGTCCCGTCGACGGCAAATGCGGTCCACGGCAAAGGTCGGTAAAATCGCCTTGACGGTAGAAAGATATTACGCTGTCTTCGGGCAAATCTTTGATAAGTTCAACCTTATAGGGTTCTTTGAACTTGGTCATAAGTTTTATAGCGTCTTCTCTCGGAAGTTCAAATCTTTCGATAGGGAAATTGCACTTTATTATCTTTTGCATCTCGTCTTCGATTTTCTTTAAGTCGTCTTGAGATATAGGCGTCTTAAAATCGATATCGTAATAAAACCCGTTATCGATAGTAGGTCCTATGGAAAGCGCACAAGTAGGATAAATATTTTTAAGCGCTTGCGCCAAAACGTGCGAACAGGTATGACGGTAAATTTCAAGACCTTCTTTGTCTTTTAAGGTAATAATTTTAACTTCGCTGTCTTCGTTTACGACGTACGATAAGTCAACTAAACGACCGTCGACTTTTCCCGCAACGGCGTTTCTCGCAAGACCGTCGCTAATCACCTGTGCAATACCGAAAACGCTCGTCCCTTCGGGAAATATCATAACGCTTCCGTCTGCTAATTTAATGTTCATAATTTACCTCCGTATAAAAAAAAGTCCTTAAAGAATAATCTTTAAGGACGAATAAAATCCGTGGTTCCACCTTACTTGACGGCAAAAGCCGTCCACTTTACGTCGAATTAAAGCTTCGACACGCTTCGTCGAACGTTAGCGGTTTCGATTTTATCGGTGTACGGCAACCGCTTTCAGCCACGACGGTCGCTCTCTTTACGCTCTTTGATAAATCTACTTGTCAAACGCCAAAACTTAAATTGTACGCTAATTATATAACTAAAAAATTCTATTGTCAACGTTTTTTCGAAATTTAATATTTTATTTTTAATTTACTCCCGAAAAAACTTTTTAAGTAGTCTTCTTCGATTTTGGGAATTTTGTCTAAAACGTCCACTTCGCCTGCGGAAGATAATATTACTTCTCTGACTATTTTGAGTTCGTCCGTCTTCAAAGTTAAATCGGTGCGACGGAGTTTGTTAAAACT
>JAZRYO010000059.1:0-4573 GCA_045600785.1 Christensenellaceae bacterium
GGCAGTTCACGTACCCCTTTCGATAGAAGCACAGGCGGAAGCGAGATTCCTTATGCTTGCGTCCAACAATATTTTGAAACTTTCCGACGGTAAACCCGTTATGTCGCCTTCTCAAGATATGGTACTCGGCTGTTATTACCTTACCATAACGAGAAAAGAAGAAGGAAAGTATTACGACGAAAGAAACACCGAATACGAACTCCGTGAAGACGGTTGTTTTTACGACGAAAAAGACATTAAGTTTATTCCGTCGGATATAGTCAAAGAAACGAAATGCGTAGTCGTAAACGCAGATAAAGACGGCATATATAAAAAGTGCGTAAGAAAGGAACAAGAAACGGTCGTATCCTGCACCTTGAAAAAGGAAGGAACGGAGGAAACGGTTAAAGCGTGCCTTTACGAGCCGAAGATTTACGTATCGCCCGACGAAGCGCTTATGGCTTATCAAACCAAACAACTTTGGGTACAAGACGAGATATACGTCCGTAGAGAAGTAGTCCTTCCCGACGGAAGTAAATATTCGGGAATAATCAAGACTACGGTCGGTAAGATTATATTCAACCAAGGCATACCCCAAGACATAATCGGCAAGGGCTTCACCGTGAGAAATCCCGAAGATAAGGACAGTTATTTACAATTCGTAATCAACTTCCTTGTCGGAAAGAGCCACCTTAAAAAGATTGTCGACGCTTGCTTTAAGTCTCGTGGTAGCGTATGCGCTGCGGACACACTCGACTATATCAAATCTCTCGGATACCGTTATTCGACGATTGCCGCAATAACGACTTCGGTCTTCGATATGCAAGTACCTTCCGAAAAGAAAGAAATTATCGATAAGGCAAGTAGCGAAGTTTTAGACATTGAAAAGAAATACAGACGTGGTATTTTAACCGACGATGAAAGATACAAAGCAGTCGTCGATATTTGGACGAGAGCAACCGGCGAAGTTTCCGACGTTTTGAAACTTACCCTTCGTAAGTTCAATCCTATTTGGATGATGGCGGACTCCGGTGCCCGTGGTTCTATCGACCAAATAAAGCAACTTGCCGGAATGCGTGGTCTTATGACCAACCCCAACGGTAAAATTATCGAAATACCCGTTAAATCGTGTTTCCGTGAAGGACTTTCAGTTTTGGAATACTTCATATCTTCGCACGGCGGACGTAAAGGTCTTGCCGACACGGCGTTAAAGACGGCTGACTCGGGATACTTAACGAGAAGACTCGTCGACGTTTCTCATAACGTCATTATCCGTGAAGAAGATTGCGGAGATAAGAAGGGTATGGAAATCGAAGCCATTAAGGGCTTAAAGGGCGAGATTATAGAATCTTTGGAAGATAGAATCAACGGAAGATTTTCGCCTATCGATATCGTAAACCCCGAAACCAACGAAATTATCGTTCCCGCAAACACTATGATAACCGAAGATTTAGCGAAAGCGGTTATTAAAGCGGGCATTGAAAAAGTAGTAATAAGAAGTGCGTTCACCTGTAAGTCGAAGTACGGCGTTTGTGCAAAGTGCTACGGCAAGAATATGAGTAATTCACTTCCCGTACAAACGGGCGAAGCGGTTGGAATTATCGCTGCGCAATCAATAGGTGAACCCGGTACTCAACTTACGATGAGAACCTTCCACACCGGCGGTATAGCATCGACCGGCGATATAACCCAAGGTCTTCCGAGAGTAGAAGAACTTTTCGAGGCGAGAAAGCCCAAGGGCGAAGCGGTCGTCTGCGAATCCAAAGGAACGGTCAGCGTTCAAGAAAAGGGCGGAGTAAGACACGTTGTCGTATCTTCCGACGAAGGCACGACGAAAGACTATACTATTCCGTTTAGTGCCGACCTTAAAGTTAAAGACGGCGACCAAGTCGAACCCGGAACGGTATTGACCGGCGGTTCGGTAAATCCGCAAACGATTTTGAAAACCCAAGGATTTAAGGAAGTTCAAAACTACATTTTAAGAGAAGTTCAATCGGTTTACCGTAGTCAAGGCGTTGACATTAACGATAAGCACGTCGAAATAATCGTCAACCAAATGCTTAGAAAGGTAAGAATTTTGTCGAGTGGCGACACCGACTTCCTTCCCGGCGAGTGCGTAGATATGTTGGTACTCGAAGAAGAAAACGCAAAGGTAGTAGAAAAGGGCGGTACTCCCGCTATTGCAAAGCGTATATTGTTAGGTATCACGAAAGCGGCTTTGGCGACAGAGAGTTTCTTGTCGGCTGCGTCCTTCCAAGAAACGTCCAAAGTTTTGACCGACGCTGCAATTCATAACAAAATCGATCCGCTTATGGGACTTAAAGAGAACGTCATCATCGGTAAACTTATTCCCGCAGGAACGGGCGTTAAGGATTATAAGAGTTTAAGTCCGCAGTACAATTCTGTCGGAACGACCTTATCTTCCGAATTAGACGACGACGCAATTTAATAAAAAACAGCCTTGACTTTTCTGTCAGGGCTTTTTTTATCGCCAAAATAACTAAAATTTTATAATATAACATTGACAAATACGGGCAAAAAGTATAAAATAGATATATAGCCACTGAATTGCCTTGGCACCCAAAAGGTGCTATTTTACGGCGGATTGTTGTAAAGGCTTACGAAGTCGTAGTTTTGCGACGAGTAAGAATTTGCCGAAATATATAAAAATATCGCCATTTGGGCAGTGTTCAACTGGTTGCCAAGTGGCTAATGTATAGGAGTTTGATATGAAAGGCAAAAAGATTTTATCACTTGTGTTATTTTTCGTGATGGCTTTTGCGTCCGTTTCGACGATAAGTGCGTTTGCGGACGGAGAAGGACCGCAAGCACCCGTTTACGAATATTCTTATTCTAACACGCACGTAAATACTTTTTTGGCGTATGAAACCAAAATCGATTTTATAAGTGCAACCGAAGACGGAGCAGAAATCCCGTTTTCTTATTCTTTGATTGAAGAAATCGAAGTTTACGAAGACGAACAACTTTTAGTTGACGGCGAGAGATATCACTACGACGAAAGTAATCACACTATCGATTTTTATCCCGTAAGCGGAGAAGACGACGAAGTTTTGACCTTTACCGTTAAAGTAAAAGTCAACGGCGAATTTTTGGACGAAGAAGTCGTTGTCGATGCAAAGAGTATCCGTAGTGCTGTTTTAACTCAATCTACCGACCCTACCGATATCGTCAATGCAAGAATTGCGATTGACGGACTTGTCGATGGCTTAAACACGGACAAAAAGACGAGTTTGGTTTTAGGCGACGAAGTTAAGGGACTTATTCGTCATGAACTTCCCGATTCTTACGTCACTTTCAGTGCGTACACTTTAACGCCTACCGCAACGAGTTTTTCGTCGAGTACGTTATCCAAAGACGAGTGGAAACTTAACCTTACCGCAGGCAACGGGAAATATTATTTTTATATCGTTGCAAGCGACGCTAACGGAAACACGACTTTCGACGTTTCGGGATTAACCCTTAAAATCGGAAGCGAAGGATACGGTTATTACGAAGGCGATACGTTAACGTATTTAGTTAAAGAAGGTTTTGGCGGTCTTGGATTTTATTCGGAAGACGACGTAGTTCTTCCTATTTTCGAAATAACACTTAATTTCGAAGCCGAACTTACCGTAAGCATTAGCGGTGTATCCGACCACGGCAAAGTAGGTCAAGCATACACGACCGCTAAATTCACCGCTGAAAATTATAACGATTACGAATATGAGATTTTCCTTTCGTACTGTCCGTTAAGCGAAGACCCGTCGATTTCTGAAAACTTTAGAATTTTAACCGACGACGCCGACGTTTTGGAAAACGGAAAAGGTCGTTTACCCAAGGAAATATTCCTTTCGAACTTCGACTCCGACGGCTACGACGTTTATGCAGATATCTCGTCTTATTCTTGGAATAGCACGATGAGATTTACCCCGCTTAGAAAGGGTTATTTCAAATTTATAGTAAACGCTAAAAAAGTCGGTGGAGATTACGTTGAAGATTTGTTTAACGATTTCCAAGGCAAATATATTACCGTTGACGGTGAAATTACCGTACTTAAAACCGAAGACACTTCAAAAAGAGATTGGTTTAAGAATAACTGGCTTTCGGTTATGTTCTTAATTATCGCAGTCCTTTGTCTTGCAGGTATAATCGTTATCGCACTTTGGAAGCCCGCCGAAAAGACTGACGGCGAACCTACCGAAGAAGAAAAGACGGAAGAAGTTCCCGCAAGCGAAGAACCTGCCGAAGAAGTAAAGGCTGAAGAAGTTCCCGTAAGCGAAGAACCCGTTGAAGAAGAAAAGACGGAAGAAGTTCCCGCAAGCGAAGAACCTGTTGAAGAAGTAAAGACGGAAGAAACTCCCGTAAGCGAAGAACCTACCGAAGAAGAAAAGACGGAAGAAACTCCCGTAAGCGAAGAACCTGCCGAAGAAGAAAAGACGGAAGAAACTCCCGTAAGCGAAGAACTTGCCGAAGAAGTAAAAACGGAAGAAACTCCCGTAAGCGAAGAACCTACGGAAGAAGTAAAGACGGAAGAAGTTCCCGTTAGCGAAGAACCTGCCGAAGAAGTAAAGACGGAAGAAGTTCCCGTTGGCGA
>JAZRYO010000060.1:0-3232 GCA_045600785.1 Christensenellaceae bacterium
TTGCCGATATCGGCAAAACTCTTTTTTTATATTAAATATTCTTGAAAAGAATATTTTTATATGTTAAAATATAAGAAGATTAAATATTCGTCTTTATGAACACAATATAAGCGGTGAATTATGGATTACGAATTTGAAAAAAGAGAATACGAAAAGAAAAGAAGTTTCAATAGAACGCCCCTGATTTTGTCTTTGATTGGGCTTATTTTGTCTTGTATATACGGAACGGGCATAGTTTTCGGATTTATAGGACTTATTATGGGTGCGAAACGTTATAAGAAAAATCCGTCAAGACCGCTTAAATGGTCGATAATCATTTCGGTTTTGGATATAATTTTGTGCGTTGCGTTTATTTCGCTTTTAATTTACGCAACGGTATTTGGTAATTTTTTGGACGGTATAGTGGCGTAAAATGGAAAAGAGAAAATTCGTTTTGCATTCCGAATATAAACCGACGGGCGACCAACCCCAAGCGATACAAAGTTTAACCGAAGGGTTTAACGACGGGTTAAAATCGCAAGTTTTAGTCGGCGTTACGGGAAGCGGTAAAACCTTTACTATGGCAAACGTGATACAAAACGTGCAACGACCGACTATGGTCATAGCGCATAATAACACGCTTGCCGCACAACTTTGCAACGAACTCCGAGAGTTTTTTCCCGAAAACAGAGTCGAGTATTTCGTTTCTTATTACGATTATTATCAACCCGAATCGTATATTCCCCAAACCGACACTTATATCGAAAAAGACTTATCGATTAACGACGAGATAGATAAACTCCGTCATAGTGCCACTTGTTCGCTTGCCGAGAGAAACGACGTCATAGTAGTTGCGTCGGTATCTTGCATATACGGACTCGGTGCGCCCGAAGAATATTTTGCACTTGCAATCTCGATAAGAGAAGGGCAAACTTTGGAGCGGGACGAACTTATGCGCCTATTAGTTAGCCGTCAATACGAGAGAAAGGATATAGATTTTACACGTTCGTCGTTTAGAGTAAGGGGAGATACGGTAGAGATTTTCCCTGCGTCTAACGACGAGATATATATAAAAGTCGAATTTTTCGGCGACGAAGTAGATAGAATAACCGAGTGCGAATTTGCAACGGGAAACGCAATAAACACCTTAAAGCACGTCGCAATTTTTCCTGCGTCGCACTACGCCGTATCCGACGATAAAATAGAAGATTCTCTCCGCCGTATCGAAAGGGATATGGACGAAGAAGTCGAAGAACTCAAAAAACAAGATAAACTTTTAGAAGCCCAACGCCTTCGTCAAAGGACGAGTTATGACCTTGAAATGATAAGGGAGATAGGGTATTGTAGCGGTATAGAAAATTACAGTAGATATTTCGACGGCCGTCAAATCGGCGAACCGCCTTTTACCCTAATGGACTATTTCCCCAAAGATTTCATAGTCTTTATCGACGAAAGTCATATGACTATTCCACAACTTCACGCAATGTATCACGGCGACCGTTCGAGAAAGGACAATCTCGTCGGCTACGGGTTTAGACTAAAATCGGCTTACGACAATAGACCTTTAACCTTTGAAGAATTTGAAAAAAGAATAGGTCAAACGGTATTTATCTCGGCGACGCCCGCAAAATACGAACTCGATTTATCGGACAATAACGCCGAACAAATTATTCGTCCGACGGGACTTTTAGACCCGCTTGTCGAAGTTAGAAAGACCAAAGGTCAAATCGACGATTTACAGTCCGAGATAAATAAAGTTATAAATTCGGAAGGCAGAATACTTATAACGACGCTTACCAAAAAAATGGCGGAAAGTTTAACCGACTATTTCAAAGAGCAAGGCTATAAAGTCCGCTATATGCACAGCGACATAGACACTTTGGAAAGAATAGACATTATTCAAGAACTTCGCCGTGGCGATATAGACGTGTTAATCGGAATAAACTTACTCCGTGAAGGTTTGGACTTGCCAGAAGTAAAACTCGTCGCAATATTAGACGCCGACAAAGAAGGCTTTTTAAGAAGCGACACCGCACTTATTCAAACGATAGGAAGAACGGCGAGAAACAGCGAAGGCAAAGTAATAATGTATGCCGACACGATAACCGACAGTATGAAAAGGGCAATCGAAGAAACGGCGAGAAGAAGACGGATACAGTCGGAATATAACGAAAAGCACGGTATAGTGCCGAAAACGATAGTTAAAAAAATCGTCAACAGTTTGGAAATAACCAAGAAAGTCGATACAAAGTTCGACATTGCTATAAAGGATATTCCGGAAGAGATAGAGAAGTTAAAGGCACTTATGAAAGTGGCGTCTAATAATTTGGACTTTGAGAAATGTATCGAAATCAGAGATACGATAGCCAAGTTGAAACAAAATTTGAGAAAAGCGGGTGGAGGAGTTCCCGACAAAAAATGATAGAGTACATCAAAATAAGGGGCGCAAAAGAGAATAATCTTAAAAACGTCAACGTCGATATACCGAGAGATAAACTCGTAGTATTCACAGGGCTTTCCGGAAGCGGTAAGTCCACTTTGGCGTTCGATACGATTTTTGCCGAAGGGCAAAGAAAGTATATGGAGAGTTTATCGAGTTATGCCCGTATGTTTTTAGGTCAAATGGAAAAGCCCGACGTCGATTTAATCGAAGGCTTGTCGCCCGCAATATCGATAGACCAAAAGACTACTTCCAACAACCCCCGTTCAACAGTCGGAACGGTTACCGAAATTTACGATTATTTAAGACTGTTATATGCGAGAATAGGCATACCGCATTGTCCAAATTGTGGAAAAGAAATAAAGAAGATAACCGTTGACCAAATTGCCGAAAGAGTACTTTCATACGACGAAGGCAGTAAAATTTTAATTAACGCACCCGTTGTCCGTGGAAGAAAAGGCGAGTATCAAAAACAGTTGGAAGGGTATAAAAAAAGCGGATATGCGAGAGTGGAAATCGACGGTGCGGTTTACGACTTATCCGACGATATAAACGAAATTAAACTCGATAAAAATATTAAACATAATATATCGGTAGTCATAGATAGGCTTGTCGTTAAAGACGGAATAAGGAAAAGACTTACCGACAGTTTGGAGTCCGCCCTTAAACTTGCCGACGGGTTAGTCGTCGTCGAGAAAGACGGAGTTGGCGAGCTGTTTTCCACTAATTACAGTTGTCCCGACTGCAATATTTCGATAGAAGAGATAGAGCCGAGATTGTTTTCCTTTAACAATCCTTTCGGTGCGTGTCCCA
>JAZRYO010000061.1:0-2967 GCA_045600785.1 Christensenellaceae bacterium
GCTTCTTTGTAAGTGCGGACAGTTCTAAATTGCAAAGGTCTGCTACGATTTGAGGATGCGAAGTTAAATAAAAATTATTTTTTATATATCCGGAACAAGCCGATTGCATTCCGGCAGGGTCAACTAAATATTTGACTTTGTCGCCGTCAATAACTCCAAAGACAAAGACTCCGGTCATTTCGTCGACACAGTCAAAGAAATCGTTTTCCCCATAATGCGTGGCTATTTTTTCTAATATTTTTGTTTCGTCTATTTCCATCGTAAACGGATTATAAGCGTGTCCAAACAAAAAACACGTTATCCCGTTCTTTTCAAAATAATGAAATTTGGCGAGTTTATGCGTTAAGCATCTGAACTTTCCGAGTTTAACTTCATTCCAGTTTCCATAAAACGGAAAGTCGTTTAAATTTAAACTGCTATCGGTGGTCATTAAAAACCCACGAATAAAGAGTTTTTCTCTTAAATCCGAATTTTTTTCTAAAACCTTTTTAATCTCCATGTTTGTAATCCCCTAAAAATTACATCTTTTAATCTATTTCCGTTGCCTTCGCCAACAAAACTGTTGTGCGGAGTCAAAACAACGTTCTCCGTTTTCCATAACGGATTTTCTAAACTTAACGGCTCTTCTTCAAATACGTCCAAAACAGCACCGTAAAGTTTTTCCGATAAAGCACAAATTAAAGCATCCGTATCGATTATTCCGCCACGTGCGATATTTACGATGACCGAACCGTCTTTCATTTTGCTAAACCGTTCTTTATTAAAAAGTCCTTTCGTATCTTCTGTCAGTGGCAAAGTTAGTACGACAACGTCGGAAAGTCCCAACTGATTATCAAGTTCGTTTAACGAAAACATTTCGTTATACGTTTCGCTTTTATATGGCTTCAAATCTATTCCGTAAACGTTGCACCCAAATGCAGAAAACCTTTTTGCACATTCAGTTCCGACACTTCCGCAACCGACGATTAAAACCCGTTTCCCGTAAAGTTCCAAAAGCGTTCTGTCCTTTTCCCATTTGCATTCGCTTTGATTTTTCACGAAAGTCTTAAATTTTTTATATAAAGATAAAACCCCGCTTAAACAAAACTCCGCCATAGGTACGCTATATACGCCACGAGCGTTAAAAATTTCGATATCGTGCGATTTGACGTAATCCATAGGAACTCTATCAAACCCCGCACTCGTAAGTTGAATAAATTTAAGCGACGAAAATTTTTCAATGTCGTGATACAAAAACAAACCGTTGCAAATTGTCCCTTCGACTTCTTCGGCATTGCACGGAAGGTCGTCCTTTTCGTTTTGCATAAATACGACTTCGTGCCCAAGCGACTCAATGTCTTTTATATACTTTTTAGCGTCTTGCCATGCACCCGTAATCAGTAATTTCATAAGCCTTCTTTAACCGTCTTTTCAACGATTTTGGCGATTTGTTTTTTATTCTCTTCAAAATCAAATTCCTTGGCTTTACATCTTCTTTCGAATTCTCGAATAAGACGTACGCCGTCGTAGAAAATTCTTTTTATTATATCCATATCGTCTATAGTGTTCGCATTGCAAAAACTTCTCGATAAAATTGCCAATGAAGACCCTAAACGGTAATGTTCCAAAATAATCTTTTCGGCAGGAATAATCCCACGACCGAGCGATGCAATACCGCCAAACCCGTAAGTCGTAATTCCACTTGCCTTTATTTTATTGCAAATCAATTCAACCGTACCGTCGGATAAGAGTTCAAACATAAACTTTTTTCCGTATCCCAAACTCAAATCGTTTATACCGATATGAATCTCGTCGATACCTTTCAATTTCAAAATATCGTCTAAAACGGAAACGGCTTCGGGCGTTTCTAAAAGAAGCATAGTTTTTGCCCTTCCGCCCACACAACGCAAAAACCTATCGACTTCTTCAACGGTTTTGAAAAAAGGAAGCATGATGATATCCGCACCGTTTTTTATCGCACCGTCGATTTCTTCTTCAGACGACGAATATTCTTGCGTCGCATCGTGTATGGGGTTAACCCTTGCGACTATTTTTGCATTTACTAAAACTTTTTTAACGTTCGCAATATCGTCCAAGGTATAGTGGCATTGAACGGTATCCATACCGCCCTGTCTTTTTTCTTTCCCGATATACTCCATATCGATAAATATTCTATCCACCCCTACTTCTTCGGCAATTTTCGCAACTTCGGGGCGATTTGTAATATACATCAATTTAAGCATATACAATCGTCTCCTTAATTCTTATTTTTTATCTTCGGTTACGGCAACTTCTTGTTCGCTGTCGTCGGGAACAAGCGTCGCACCGACGTTTTCGTTGTTTGCATTAGTAAAGACCTTAAACACGGTTAAAAACAAGATTTTTACGTCGAGTAAAAAATTCAAATGTTCAACGTACCAAACGTTTAATTCAATACGTTTATGCCACTCTACTTCTTTTCTTCCGTTTACTTGCGCCCAACCGGTAATACCCGGTCTTACGTTAAACATCTTAAACTGTTCTTTCGTATATTTATCAATCGTCCAGGGATGATAAGTAAGCGGTGGACGTGGTCCTATAAAAGCCATATCTCCCTTTAAGATGTTGAAAAGTTGCGGGATTTCGTCGATACTCGTTGCCCTGATAATCTTACCGATTTTAGTAACTCTCGCATCGCCTTTTTCGGAATAAACCCCACTACCCGTATGCTCGGCGTTAACAACCATACTTCTAAATTTGTATATCTTAAAAACCTTACCGTCTTTTCCTATTCTGTCTTGCTTGAAAAGTATCGGTCCTTTTGAATCGAGTTTAACAAGCAACGCCACTATTAAAAATAGTGGTGATAAGACGATTATCGCCAAGAAAGAGATGGTAAGGTCGAATAACCTTTTGAAAAATTTGGAATACATAACTTCTCACACTTCCAATAGAAAATATTTTGGGCGGATATATTATAACACGGGCGAGCGCGAAAAGCAATAGAAA
>JAZRYO010000062.1:0-1341 GCA_045600785.1 Christensenellaceae bacterium
CGCCGCTGCGATAGATTGTCCAACTCTCCTATTCTTCTCGTCGGGCATACCGAGTTCGAATTTAAGTTCGGGGAATTCTGCGTTCAAAACTTCTCTCGCTTTACCGATTACTATATCTCCGCCTTGACCACTCGTTACTCTACCTAAAAGCAAAACGTGTTTGATATCGTAAAACAAAGAATAGTATGCAAGCGTATAGCCAAGATATACGCCTATATCTTCATAAATTTGTTTGGCAAGGGAATCGCCTTCTACCATAAGTTTTTGAATTACCTTTAACTTTTCGGCAGGGGTTAAACCGCTTTCGAACTTAAATCCGCCCATTTCGGCAAGTTTAATAACGCTGTCTTGTGAAAAATATTTTACACCGCAACCATAGTCCCCACTCCACTCGTCAACCATAGATTTGTCGTTAAAGTCAACGGGAACGAAGGCAAGTTCGGAAAGCCAACCGTTTAATCCGCCGTTTGAATTTATATAACCTACGGCTTCACTCGTACCCATTGCAATACCTAAAACTTCGTTATCTTTAAGGTCGATAGCACCGGCAAGTGCGGTAACGTCGCCGTCGTTTGCAACTTCAAGCGGAATATTATATCCGAGTTCTGAACTCAATTCTTTTGCGACGTCTAAATACATAGTTTTGACTTTCTGTTCAAAATCTTCGTCGCTGACTTTCAAAAACAAAGACGCAACCATTATTCTGTTATTAACGTAAACGCCTGCCGAAGACACGCCGATAGCGTCAACTCTCGGCATCTTGGATGCCGCCGTTTTCATAGCGGTTAAAATCTCTTGATAATGGTAGTTCGGGTCGGAAGTGATTTTTGGTGACCAAACGACTTCTTCACTATATACTACTTCGCCGTCAATGACTGCGCTGACTTTTCTGTCGCTTCCGCCTGCGTCAAACCCTATTCTGCAACCGTCTAAATGTCCGCCCACCGATAAAGAACATTTCTTTTTCTTGGGGAAAGATTTTTCGTCGCATTTGATAACTTCGAATTCTCTTTCGTAAACCCTTTCCATAAAGCCTTTATCAAACGAACGGATACCGTCAACCGAATACGCCTTTTTAATATAATCGTAAATTCCGTCGTCGCCCAAAAGATAAATCTTATAACCACCGCATATCCAAAGAATAGTTTTAATTATTCTTTCTGCCATACGGTTGTTTTCTTCACTCTTGCATTTACAAGCAAAAATCGGATATTCGTAAATAAAATTATATCCGTCGTTTCTTTCGACGCAAATTTTAAGTTGTTTGTTATCCGTCTTTTTAACTTCGTCTAAATAAGACATAAATGCAACGTACATGGGGTTAAAACTCTTATCAAGTTT
>JAZRYO010000063.1:0-3689 GCA_045600785.1 Christensenellaceae bacterium
ACTATTTCTAAAATAATTGCAATAGCATTTCATACAATTTTTTTTAGTATCTTTTATTTATTTTGTATATCCTTCTTTCTTTCTCTAATCATTATATATAAAATAGAAATAATAATCAGTATCGGAAAGACTGTAGCACAAAGTATTCCGTATTTGAGTTCTCCGAAATTACCGATAAGACTCGGTCCTATCGTACACCCCATATCTCCGCCAAGTGCCAAAAGACCGAACATTTTTGTACCGCCGAGTTCGGATTTTCTACCTGCAACCGAATAAACGCTCGGCCACATTATTCCGACGAAAAATCCTGAAAGCGCTATTCCGCCGACCGATATATACGAGTTAGGAACGAAAACGACTATAAGATACGAAAACGTCAGTCCGACCGCACACAACAGTATCGCTTTTTTTAAGTTGATTTTATCGCCGAGAATTCCAAGCCCTAATCTTGATATTGCCATACCGAAAGCAAAAAGACAAGTACCGAGTAAGTCGCCGATTGTCTTGTTAGGCAGACTCAACGCAGTTTCGGCAAAGTAAGACGACCATTGTGCGATTACCTGTTCGGAAGCACCTGCCGATATCATTAAAATAATAAATACAAAAAAGTCTTTCGCCTTAAAGATTTGTCTAACCGTTTGAGGATTTTCGTCCCCCTTTTGCGCTAATATCGGACAACCTAAAAACATTATTCCGTTTGCAAGCGGAATAACCGCTAATATAAGTGGCAAAAATCTCCAAAGTCCGATGCCGAAAATTTCGAAAAAAGCCGTTGCAAACACTACGGTAAAAATATGACCGAAACAGTAGAACGAGTGCAAAAAATTCATTGCTCCCGATTTATTATCAAGCGGTAATGCATCGACGATAGGGCTTATAATTACCTCGATAAAACCGCTACCCGTCGCCATAACGACTACCGAGATAACGACGGCAACGAAAGGATTTATAAGCCTTGGCAACGTACCGAGTAATAAAAACCCGACGAAACAAAAACCGTTCGCCATAACGGTTGACTTTTTTTGTCCGAATTTTAACGTTATGTATGCCGAAAAACAATCGACGATTATTTGTACGGTAAAGTTAATGAAAATTATCGCCGATAACTGAAATGCCGTAAAGGAAAACTCGTCTGAAAATCTAACGAATAAAAGGGGCAATAAGTTATTTACAAGCGCTTGTACGACGTATCCTATGCAACTTGCGATTAAGGTTTTAGTATATTTATTTTTAGCCACGATTTTAGTTTATCACAACATATTTTTTTTTGCAACCGTTTTATCTCTACCGTCGGTAGAGTTTGCAAATTTATTTTCTACTTTCAGTCCTTTAATCGTATAGAAATTCGGTGTAGAAGTAGATTGCATAATCAGGAAAACAAAGTTATAATCAAATCGTAAAACACAAGGAGATTTTATGAAAATTGCAATATCTCTTGATAGTGCGTGCGACTTATCACAAGAAATAATAAGAGATTACGAATTTAAGATTATACCGTTCGGCGTGAGTTTGGGAGACGAATTTTTCTACGACGGTGAAAAGGATACGGAAACGATTTTTAACTTGGCGGACGAAAAAAACGTTTTACCAAAAACGAGTGCCATCAACGTTGACGCATTCAAAAATCACTTTCAAAATATTCTCGAAAGTTTTGACGCCATAATCCATATATCGCTTTCTAAAAAACTGTCGAGTGCTTACGATAATTCGGTAAACGCATCGAAAAGTTTCAAAAACGTTTATTGTATAGACTCAAAAAGTTTATCGACGGGAATATCTCTTCTCGCTATATACGGTAAAAAACTGATAGACGAAAATTTACCGATTAAAAGTATAGTCGAAAAAATCGAAGAAAGAGTCCCGTTTGTTCAAGCGAGTTTTATCCTTGAAAGATTAGACTATATGCATAAAGGCGGTAGGTGCTCGTCCATTGCGCTACTCGGCGCAAATATACTTAAAATAAGACCGCAAATAGAACTATCTAACGGTGCTATGATAAGCACGATAAAATACCGTGGAAAAATGTCCGACTGCGTTAGAAAATATTGCAAAAATATTTTTGAAAACAATCAAAAAATCGATAAGTCGGTAATATTTATTACACATAGCAACGCAAGTTTGGAAATGATTGACGCTTGCCGTGAAGAAATAAAATCGCAAGGTTTTGAAAAAAACTACGAAACGGTTGCAGGTGCTACCATTTCAAGCCATTGCGGAAAAAACTCGATAGGAATTTTATTCCTGAAAAATTAGCCCACACTAATAAACTTCTTTATAAAATACGGCGGGGACGACTTTGTTCGTCCCCGCCGTATTTTGTATTTCACATAGGAGTTCCCACTTCAATTAAGTTACCGTCTAAATCGTAAAATCTAACGACCTTTTGTCCCCACGAATGCGTTAAAAGTTCGTTGACGAATTCTATAGACGGATATAAGGTTTTTAATTTTTTAATAAAACCTTCGACGTCCTTTTCTTCAAAATAAAGTTCAGAAGAATTGTTTTTATATGCGACGTCTTTACCTAAAAATTCTTTCCAAATTTTCTCGTCTTGTAAAACTAATCCGTTAGATAAAATTAAATTTCCGTCGTTATCTTGAATAGTTTTTAACCCAAATAAATCAGAGTAAAACTTTTTTGATTTTTCAACGTCTTTTACGACGATAAGAAAACCTTTAAGCGTCATATTCTTTTCCTTAACAATTTCGTAGGGTGATATTTTTCCTGTTTGACAAGCGATATTGTTCTCTTTGCTCACAGTGATGTTTTTTCTAAATTTTCTTTATTCTTCACTGTTTTGCAAGAAGTAATAAGCATAACACGTATAGACGTACATTGTTCGTCAATGTAATTCGTACGAAATAGAAGTTCAAGCCAATATCCTGTCTCACTTGCTTCCTTAAGGGCAATTTCAAGTTTAGATATAAAATCTTTTATCCCTTGCGCATATTTTGCCTCATAAATATTTGCACCGATGGAAACGCCGGAACGACCAATTTGATTAGAGATTATAGATTCATGCTTTGATTTCAACTGCTTGACAAGGTTGACAATCAAAACAGAAAAAGACGTCGATAATTCAGCAAGCTTATTCTATTTCAATGGTTAAACCCCTAACAATAATTCTCGTATTATTTTTACATCGAATTGTCAACGATTCGCCACATATGGTGGCTTATGATGTTTCGATTGCATCAAAATGATATTGTTACACTTCGTTTCACAATGGTGTGATGTTTGCTTTTATGTCAAAAAGGACGCATCATTGCCAAAGGCAACATCATTCTCACGGGAAACATCATTTGTCCCATAGGACAAACATCATTCAAAAAAAGCGCTTTTGCTTTTTAACAAAAGTGCATTTTTTGTTGGAGCGGGTGATGGGAGTCTCGCCTGTGCGACCTTCCCACTAAACAGTCCACTGGACTGTTTACTTTTGCGGGGCAAAAGAAACTTGCAAGCAAGTTTGTTCCTTATTCGACTCCATCACTGTTTATTTGTAGTGCGTTGGAGCGGGTGATGGGAGTCTCGCCTGTGCGACCTTCCCACTAAACAGTCCACTGGACTGTTTACTTTTGCGGAGCAAAAGAAACTTGCAAGCAAGTTTGTTCCTTATTCGACTCCATCACTGTTTATTTGTAGTGCGTTGGAGCGGGTGATGGGAGTCTCGCCTGTGCGACCTTCCCACT
>JAZRYO010000064.1:0-4871 GCA_045600785.1 Christensenellaceae bacterium
GACTATAAAGCATACGTACAGGCTGATCTCGACGATGTCTTAGCTGGTATCGGCGAACTTGCAGACACGACCGTAAGTGCGAGAGTTGCTCAAGCATACGGACTTGGTTGTCAAGCAATCGCTAATGCACAAGACGTTGTCGGTGTTCAAAAGGCATTCAAGACTGCAAAGACGGCTATCGCAGAATGCATACCCCTTGCTAACGGTGTTTATGACTATTCCGTCGCATCTTACGACGAGAAAGCAGAAATTCTCGGAAAGCTTGAAGCATACGGCATTCGTAACGGTACTTTAGGTACTACGTTGTATGAAGCGGCAGGATACGTTATGTATGGTGAACGTGTAACTCTCGGAACCGAGAACTACATTTTAGGTTACGGCTTCGGTGTTTTGTCCGAAGGTAGCATAACGGCTGGTCTTGACAACGAAACCAACACTGCTTGGAAGAACTATTATCATACCGTTAACTCTCAAGACCCCGGAACGTTTAACGTATTAAACGAACAAGGTAACGAAGTTTCCGACCTTGAATCTTATATGGCAGCAGCTTACTTTACTGCATTTATGAATCAAGCAAAAGACGGTTATGAATGGGTTCCCGAACTTGCAAAGGGTGAAGTTGAAGCGATTAACGATACCGATCAAGACGGATATTCTGCAACTTGGAGATTCCCGATAAGAGTTGGTAGCGAACTTAAATACAGCACTTTATCAACTATTCCCAACCGTGCTGCATTTAACAACAGAGAAGTTGAACCCGAAGATTATATCACGGGCTTAAAACTTATGATGAACGCTAACAACAACTACTTCCGTGGTGGTGAACAAGCGAACCAAACAGGCGCTCAACAAATCGTTGGTCTTCCTGAATACTACAATGCAACGAAGAGTGTTGTTGACGGTAGTGATACTCCTATCAAGGGTGTTTTAACCGATGACGAATGTTCTTGGGAAGGTGTTCAATTCAAAGTTTATGAAGAAGACGGACAATGGTACCTTCAATATACTTTAGGTGCTGAAGTTAACGCTTTCTATGCACGTTATTATATAAACAGCAATTTGTTCAGTCCTATCCCCAAGGATTTCATCGACCTTGTAGGCGCTGACAATTATCTTGGTTTCGATACTAATAAAGAGACTTCTCCCGTTGACAACTCGTTGTCTTTGGGCGCATATACTTTGGAAAGATGGGACGTTGACGACCAAATCGTCTTCAAGAAGAATCCTAACTACGTACACACTGCAGATAAGTATGCTATCGAAGGTATTCACATTAACATTCTTCCTGCTATGCTTACTGATAACGACGCAGTTATTAAAGAATTCTTAGCAGGCAACATTGATGCTGCATCCTTAACTTCTAACTATCTTGATCAATACAAGAGTGATCCGAGAACCAGAAGGACTACCGGTTCTTCCAACTTCAAGCTTAATTTCAACGCTTTAAGTCAAGAAGATTGGGTTAAATTCTTCGGTGTAAACGGTGAAATAACACCCAGTGCGAAAGTTGAAGATTACTGGGAATGCGAACCCGCAATGAACAATGCTAACTTCCGTACGGCTATTTCTTACGCTTTGGATAGACAATCGTATGCTGACGCAAGAGGTAGTGAAGCTTCTATTAACTACTTCCCGCCGAACTACGTTTACGATCCTGAAATGATGGTTCCTTACAACAACACTGAATATCACCAAGCAGCTATCTCTAAACTTTTAAGAGATACTAATAAAGGTTATTCTTTGGAACTTGCAAGAGACTATTTCCGTATGGCTTTGATGGAACTCGAAGCAGAAGGAAAGTATCAAGCAGGTACTAAAGACAATCCTACTGTTATCGAAATAGAAATTGCTTGGCAAACTGCAGCAGATGAAGATTACTACCATAAAGAAGTTGCTCAAATGCTTGAAGAAGCATTTAACGACGAATCCGTTTCGGGTGGCAAGTACAAACTCGACGTTACGTTCTGGGTTGGAAACGTTTGGTCTGACGTTTACTACACCAAGATGATCCCCGGACATTTCGATATCGGTTTCGGTTCGATTTCCGGTAACTCTCTTGACCCGTTAAACTTCATGAGCGTTAACTCGGTTAGCCCTGACCTTAACGGTGGTTTCTGTCTTAACTGGGGTGCTGATACCCGTGATCCCGAAGCAGACATTCTCGTTTACGACGGTTTACGTTGGTCTTACGACGCTTTATATACTGCGTCTCAATCGTCCGCACTTGTAAATAACGGTAAAGTTTCGAAATTCGTTTCGTACGTTCCTAATATTGAATTAGGCACTGATGCTATAACCGGTACTGTTGACTTCACGTTTGCATTTGATACCGCATTAGTTGAACCGTTCCTTGTAATATTCGGTGTTGACGATACCGATACTTATGCAGACTACGAAGAATATGATTTAAACGATTATTGTACTTACGTTGACAATCTTGACGGTACTGCAACCTTAACGTTAAACGTTCCTACGGCAGACTTCGCAGATCTTCTTTCGAAGGCATTATACGGAATAGACCTTTATTTCGGCTATGAAGTTCCTTCGCTTAGCATTTCTGTCGGTTGCGATTTCGTAGCGACCATTTGGTAAAATTTACCTATTAGTTTAACAAAAAAAACTTATTCAATTAAATAATAAGGATACAAAAACCTATGGCGTGGAGACACGCCATAGAGTTTTTGTTATAAAAAAGGAAAAATGGTTAAATACATATTCAAAAGAATAGGGCTTGCATTTTTAACAACCTTTATTATTCTTTCTCTTACTTTTATTTTAATAAAATTACTTCCGCCGGAGAAGTGTTTGATGCCTTCGGTTGCATCTAAAAATGCGTACTACGAGCAACAAGTAAATCTCGGGTATATGGTACAAACCAAGGAAGAGTCCGACGAGTACGGCGAATTTGTCGACAAAGTTATTCTTAAAGATGCGGCAAACACCACGTATTACTATTATAACGTACCCGTCATGCAACAGTACGGAGCGTGGATTAAAAACATTGTATTACATTGGGACTGGGGTACTTCTCAAAAAATAAGTCCTAACGTAAAAGTGACTGTGTTATTACGAGACGGATTAAAAACGTCCATTAAATTAAATATATTCTCGGTTATCATTTCTGTACCGCTTGGAATTTTACTCGGTATTTGGGCGGCGTTAAAGAAAAACACTATGACCGATCATATCATTTCCACTTTGGTTATGGTATTTATTTCTGTGCCGAGTTTCGTTCTTATCGTCTTTATGATGCTACTTCTTTGTTATAATAACAAGATTTTACCGACGCAATGGCCTAACGCAACCGACCCGCAAAGTCAAAAGGTTTTGGGATATATTATTCCGGTATTTTGTTTGTCTTTCGGTTCTATTTGCGGATATTGTCGTTTCACGAGAGCGGAACTTTGCGAAGTTATGGAAAGCGATTACCTTTTGCTTGCAAGAACAAAAGGTTTATCGAGAAGACAGTCTATCGTCCGCCATGCGCTTAAAAACGCAATGGTACCTATTTTCCCGTCTATTTTGGCGGAGTTCATCGGAATACTCGGCGGTTCTATGATATTAGAGCAACTTTACGGTATCCCCGGAATCGGTAGGCTATTTATTACGGCATTAAACTATAAAGACTATAACGTACTTTTCGTCGATATGGCTATATTTACGACGATTAGTTTACTTGCGGGTGTATTCCTTGACTTGTCTTACGGAATTATCGACCCGAGAATTCGTATGGGGGCGAAGAAATGAGCAAAAATATTACGAAAAAAATTCCAAAGAGTGCTTTTACTTTCGTCAACAATACGAACATAAAAGATACTAAATTCGAGACAAAAAAGACGTCTTTTGCAAAGGACGCATTTAAGCGTTTCTGCAAAAACAAGTCGTCAGTCGTCGCTGCGGTAATTTTGGGAATACTTATTTTGGCTTGTCTATTAGTTCCCGTAATTTCCCCTTACGACGTTGACGTCGTCGATAAAAAACAAAGGTTTTTATCTCCAAAACTTTTCCCAACGGGAACGGGTTTTTGGGACGGAACGGTAAAACACACCCGTATCGTTTACGATACCGATTTAGAAAAACCTTCGGGAGACTTTGTTAAAAACGCAGTTTATTCGATTACGGTTGACAGTGAACCTTCTTCGATTAACACTGTCAGCAAGTATGGTAAAGGCGGTTTAGTTGTTTTCGAAAACCAAAATTATCAAGCAAACCAAATATCTACTTTATCGTCCGAAGTCTTTGCAATAACTACCGACGGAGAGTATAAGGCTAACGTTAAATTAGGCGACAAGGTTATAGGCGATAAGTTTAACGAAAGTTTCGATTACGACGCACAAACCCTTTTGCCAAACGGTTCGGTATTTTCGAACGTATTAGGTGAATATAGAGTTTTACTCGTCTATTCGGGCACTTCTTCGTATGACGAAAAGAGCAACGAAAGAAAATTAACGGGCGAAGAAAAGCAGTTGGTAGTTAAAGACTGGAATAGAGAATATTCTTCTTTTGACTTTAATTTAAGCGACGTATTTTCTACGAACGAAGATTTATTGCCGAGTGGATACGCTAAACTCGTTTTCGAATTAAAGCCTTTGAAAAACCACTATTCGTACATTCTTTTCGAAAGTTGCGAATTTTCGGCGAAAGAAGGTGTTGAAAACTTCGATAGATTGCAAAAAACGGGTTATACCGACGCAAACCAAATGGTATTAAATGCAAAGAGTGATACCGACATTTACGTTCCAGACGGATATTGGAGTACCGACGGAAACGCAAGAAAAGGCGTTTACGGTGTTCAAGTTTATTATTGCGATTTCGTTTACGATACTTACGAAGCGGTTTACGGTTTACAAGAAAAAACCGTAACGGTCGAA
>JAZRYO010000065.1:0-3387 GCA_045600785.1 Christensenellaceae bacterium
TCAATCTCTTTTTCATAGTCAAATTTTAACACTTTTTGCGTAATTTTTCAAGTTTATTAACGATATTTCGGTTAATAATTATAATATGGGCAAACAAAAACTATCTTTTATTTTCGACACCTTACTTATAGTCTTTTTAACGTTTATCGTAATATATGCAATATCAAGTTTTTATTTGAGTGCCGTTTCGTCAACCGTTATATCCTTATCTGTATCTCTTGCCGTCTTATTTTTCTACGATAGACGAAGTAGAACGAAAATCGACGAAATAAAAACGAAAAAAGAAAACGATAAAAATTACGAGGATATTCTCTATACTCTTCGAATAAATTCGGATAACAAAAATTACGAAATTATAAAATCGGTTTTGAAAAACGAAAATAAAAGTCCGTATTTTTCGAACGGTAAACTATGCACCGCCGACGGATATTCGGTATTTTGTAAATTCGGATACGAACCGACTACCGCCGACGAATTACTCCAATACTTAAAGAACTTAAACAGCAACGAAAAAGTAATTATTTTTTCTTATGCCTTTTCAAAAACGGCGTTAAATTTACGTTCGGAATTTAATGACAAAATTCTTTTAATCGACTATGATAAACTATTCCCCTTTTTGAAAAAAACAAACTTTGAATTTCTCGAAAAACCTTTCGTTAAAAAACCGCTTAAAGAAAAATTATTTTCTTTATTTAGTCAATCTTTTTCTAAAAAAAATCTAATAAAAACCACGCTATACGGCGTTTTACTTATGGTAATAAGTAGATTTGTGTTCTTTCCGACCTTTTACGTTATTACAGGCTCTATCCTTTTAATCTATTCGGTTTGCATATTGTTTTTTTCAAAAAGTCCAAAAAAATCAAACGGAAAATTATATTAAAAGGTTGCCCTTTTAGGCAACCTTTTAATACTTAATATGTCTAATTCCTTCTTTATGACTAAACCTATATAAAATGACCTTATGCCCTATCGTACAAACGACTTCTGCTCTTAATCTTTTAGCAAGTTCGTCGCAAAGTTCTTTTGCTTCCTCTTCGGAATTATTGAGTACCGTAATTTTAATTAGTTCTCTTTTTTCAAGGGCGTCGGACAATCCTTCAATCATATTGTCGCTTATCCCGCCTTTACCTATTTGTCCTATGGGTTCAACCGTTTGCGCAAGCGAACGGAGAACGCTTCTTTGTTTTGAAGTAAACATATTTTCTCCTTAATCTAAATAATCGAATTCTATTTCGCCGATAACGACCGTATCGCCGTCTTTTGCTCCCGCTTTTCTCAAAGCGTCCAAAACACCGTAGTCTTTCAAAGTTTTTTGCATATACGCAAGACTGTCCATATCGTCCAAAACGACGTTCCTTTCCAAAAGTTTAACGATAGGTCCGTCAACGATATAAATACCGTCTTCTTCGTCTTTTCTAACTTCGAATTTTCTTACGTCGACTTTTTCGTACTTAAATTCTTCGTGTTCAATCGGTGCAGGTGCGGGAAGGGTTTTTAAGGTTTCGAAAATCTCTTTTACGACTTCTTCAAGACCTTCGCCCGATATGGCCTTAACACAAAACACCTTATATTTGCCTTTAATCTTTTTAATAAATTCCTTTGCGTTTTCTTCCGCACCGTAAATATCACATTTATTGAGTACGACTATTTGCGGACGTTTCGATAAGACTTCGGAATAGTTTTTAAGTTCCGAATTTATCTTTTTGAAATCCTCGTACGGTTCTCTACCTTCAATCCCCGAAATATCAACGACGTGGACCAAAACTCTCGTCCTTTCGATATGTTTCAAAAACTCGATACCGAGTCCCGCCCCTTCGGACGCCCCTTCGATTAGTCCCGGAATATCGGCGCAAACGAAAGTGTCATCGTAATATTTTACTACGCCCAAGTTTGGCGACATCGTCGTAAAATGATAGTTTGCAATTTTCGGTTTTGCACCCGATACCTTTGATAAAATAGTCGATTTACCGACGTTAGGAAAGCCTATAAGTCCAACGTCAGCGATTATTTTCAATTCCAAAACTATTTTCTTCATTTCGGTTTTTTCGCCCGTTTGATAAAAATGCGGTGCGTGTCTTCGACTCGTGCAAAAATGTACGTTGCCCTTTCCGCCGTTTCCACCTTCCAAAACGAGTTGCACTTGCCCGTCATAATACATATCGCAAATAATTTTACCGCTTTCGCTGTCGTATAATACCGTTCCGAGTGGTACGGAAATATAAAGGTCTTCACCGTCTTTACCGTGCTTATTGTTGGTGTCGCCTTTGCCACCGTCTTCTGCGACGTATTTTCTTTTATACATAAATTCGAGTAAACTCGTCTTGTGCTTGTCGGCAACGAAATAAATGCTTCCGCCCTTTCCGCCGTCGCCACCGTCCGGACCGCCGTTTGCTACGCCTTTATATCTTAAAAACGAAACGGCACCGTTTCCGCCGTCCCCCGATTTTAGAAATACTACTTCTCTATCTACAAACATTTATATATCCTTTTTACAAATTTCTTTAATAACACAATTTTCGCAATTCGGTTTTCTCGCCGTACAAACCCTTCTACCGTGAAAAATCAATGCGTGATGCATTTTCGACCATACGTTTTTTGGCAAAACTTTCATCAACTTCTTTTCGGTATCCAAAGGATTTTTGCCTTTTGCAAGCCCTATTCTTTTGGAAACTCGAAAAACGTGAGTATCGACGGCTATTGCGTCTTGCCCGAACGCAACGCTATACACGACGTTTGCAGTTTTCCTTCCGACTCCCGATAACGAAAGCAACTTGTCTAAACTGCTTGGAACTTGTCCGGAAAACTTATCGACGATATCTTTTGACGCCGAGATAATGTGTTCCGCTTTCGTGTGATACAGTCCACAGGAAAAAATGTGTTTTTCAAGTTCTTCTACCTTTATTTTTGACATTTTTTCGGGCGTGTTATACTCTTTGAAAAGAACGGCAGTTACCTTATTTACTCTCTCGTCGGTGCATTGTGCCGACAGTATAACGGCAACCAAAAGTTCGTACGGAGAATTAAATTTTAACGCAGGTTTTAAGTCGGGATACTCTTTCAAAAGTCCGCCGACAACCTGTTCGACCTTTTCTCTTTCCATTTCAGTTTTATATTTTAACATATATCCATCTTAAAAACAATTATTTTATAACAAAAAAATGCCGCAACCTTCTAGGTTGCGACAAAATTTATAATCTCTTAACGGTTATTCTCGTTCCGTTTTTTTCGACAACGAAAAATCCCCTAAACGTATCGAGATTTTTTCTCGATATAACTTCTCTTATAAAAGGGGTATAGGCGGAAGGAAATTTTGCACAAATTCCACAACCTATTCTGGCTTCCGACGGAGTATTTATCGCTTCGGCGTTTATCCCCCTTGCCCTTAAA
>JAZRYO010000066.1:0-6452 GCA_045600785.1 Christensenellaceae bacterium
CCCCTTTTCGACGACCGCCTTTTTCCCGCTTTTCTCCCTTACCAAAAAGGATATAAACTCGGTAAGTTCTTCGCCTAAAAACACCGAAGGAATATAAGACGAAATATCTTTCCACTTCTTTATTAAAGGTGCTAAACGGAAATTGTAAATACCGTCTATATGATATTCGTCGAATTTTCTTATCTTTCTTATTATATATTTCTTGTCGTCGTTATAATCAGCCGATATTATCGCAGAAAACAAAAGTTCTTTTTCTATACTTTTAAGTCCGTCAACAAACAGATTTTTCTTGAAAAATTCGTATTTATACTTAATTGCGATGACGTCAGCGATTTTGTCTTCGGCTTCCGAACGAAAATAATCTTCGAATTTTCCGTCGAATTTAAGCCTTAAAAACGTTCTTTCGCCACCTTCGGTGATTTTAACCGTTCCGTTCAAATCTCCTATTGCCGAAACAAGCGCTTCCTTTATATAGTTTATGCCGTCCGCTTTTACACTTTCGTCGGTTATCGTTATTTCTTTCATAATCATAGTTTACGCTTTTTCAAAACTTTAATTTAAGTAATGCCGATTTTTTTAGATTATTTTCTTTTTTGAATGTTCTATAAATGAGTTTATACCCTTCCGATATTAAAACGACCGACGACGCCGTTAAAATAATCTTTATCCAAGAAACGAAATCTAAAGGAACGGTCTTGAAAAATCCGCAAAGAACCTGCGTTATTAAAATTTGTAAGACGAAAGTGCCGAAAAATACCCACACCATTAGTTTATTGCTTCCGATTGACGAAAATATACTTTCACTTCCTATCTTTCTGCAATTAAATGCGTTAAAAAGTTGGAAAATGACGAAAAGGCAAAAAATGGCTGTCGGCATCTTTACTACTCCGACTTTCAAAAAGTCGAAAAGATATTCTAAAATAATAAGTCCCGACATTAAAAGCCCGTTTGCACCTATTTGAAAAATCATAGATTTGTTTACTATTCCGTCCTTTCTCTTAACGGGTTTGTTTTTCATGGTTTTTCCACCTTGTTCAAGTCCCAAAGTCAAGGCGGGCGGACCGTCCATTATAATATCTATCCATAGAAGTTGAACGGCGTTAAACGGATTTTTAAGTCCTAAAATCAAACTCGTTATAACTACGACGATAGACGTAAAATTTACCGATAATTGAAAGGTTATAAACCGTTGGAAGTTTTTGTAAATATTTCTGCCGAAAGATATCGCCTTAACTATCGTCGAAAAAGAATCGTCGAGTAAAACGATATCGCTTGCTTCTTTGGTTATCTCCGACCCCGAACCCATAGCGATACCTATATCCGCCTTTTTAATAGCCGGTGCGTCGTTCACTCCGTCGCCCGTTACCGCAACGACTTCGCCAAGACGTTTAAGTGCATCGACAACTTTTAATTTCGTAATCGGCGTACTTCTTGCGATAACCTTGATATTTGCTATTTCCTTTTCGAGTTTCTCGTCCGAAAGCCCGTCTATATAATCGGCGTTTACCACTTGAGCGTCCGACTTAATCAGTCCTAAAGTATAGCCTATCGAAGTCGCCGTCGCAATATTGTCGCCCGTCATTATTTTAACTTCTATTCCCGCATTTTCACACTCTATAACCGACTTATAGACGTCTTTTCGAAGCGGGTCGGATATAACCGCATAGCCGTCGAAGGTAAAATTCCCTTTATTTATTTCTTCTTCAATATTACCTTTTGTGACCTTACTTGCAAACGCAATTACTCTCTTTCCTTCTCTTTGGTGGGCATATATGTCGTTTATTGCGTTTTTTTCGTTAGAAAGTCCGCAAATAATTTCGGGCGCACCTTTTATAAAAACCGTTTCGGTATTATTAAGCATATACTTCGTCGCCATATACTTATTTGACGAATTAAAAGGCAAAACTTCGAGTATAAGTCGATTATTGCGCAATTTCGTATAATCGTAGTCCTTATAATATTTGATAACCGCACCTTCAGTCGCTTGACCTATTATCTTACCGTCTTTATATTCGGCGGTCGAATTACATAGTGCGTTTACTATTAGATTATCCTTGTTTAACGACTTATAGACGACCTTTTCGACAGTCATCTTGTTTTCGGTAAGCGTACCCGTTTTATCCGAACATATAACGCTCACGCACCCGACTGTTTCCGCCGATACGAGTTTTCGAATAAGTGCGTTTGATTTTGCGAGTTTAACGACGTTTAACGTCAACGAAATTGCGGCGGTAGTCGGCAAACCTTCGGGGACGGCGGCTACGATTAAAACTATGCCGTCGATAAAAGCGTCTTGAACGGTAAAGAAATCTATTTCGCCTAAAATCGACAATCTGACTATTGATAAAATAAACGCAAAAGATGCGGATAAAATACCTATTATCGTTATTTGCTTACCGAGTTTATTGAGTTTTTCGTTTAAGGGGGCGACGGTTTTTTCTTCGCCCAAAGAAGTTGCGATTTTTCCGAGTTCCGCCCTATCGCCTACCGCCGTTACGACAATTTTTGCAAAGCCTTGCGAAACGAAAGTTCCCGAATATAACATATTATTTCTTTCGGCAAGGGGAACTTCGCCTGTGAGTTCGTTTGCTTGTTTGTTGACGGCGTTGCTTTCTCCCGTCAAGGTAGATTCGTCAACGCTTAAATCGGCACACTCCAAAATTCTGCCGTCGGCGACTACTTTATCGCCTGTTTCGACGATTAAAATATCCCCGACTACGACTTCACTTTTCGATACGACTTCTATCTTGCCGTTTCTTATTACCTTTACGCTTATATTGTCGTATTCTTTTCCGAGAACTTCAAAAGCCTTTGCGCTTTTGCCTTCCATATACAAGGTTAAAACGACGGAAAGAAGTATAGCAATTAAAATGCCTATACACTCGAATATATCGCCGTTTCCCGTCTTCAAGAATTTGCCGAAGTTTACGCCGACGGTTATAAGCCAAGCAAATTCCAAAATAAGTAAAGTCGGCTCTAAAAGTGCTTCTACTATTCTTTTTAATAAACTTTTCGGCTTTTTCTTCGTTATTTTGTTTTCACCGTATTTTTTTCTCGATTTTTCGACTAAATCAGTCGTCAACCCTTTTCGACTATCGGTTTCCAAATTTTTACACACGTCCGTAGATTTACTTAAATAAAAAACCATTTTTCGCTCCGTTTGTATTAAATATATGAGAGAAAACACTTGAATATTAAAGATAAAAATAAAAAACCGTTCTATAAAAGAACGGAATTTAGCCTAAAATTAAAGCCTTGCTAGAAGCAAGGCTTTTCTTATCTGATTATTTTTAATACGTCCGAGAACGTTTCAACCATACCGTAGCATAGTTTATCCGTTCCGCTTTTATATAAATTGCCGTCGTTAAACCCTATGACGTTATAGCCCGCTGTCCTTGCGGATATAACTCCCGACGACGAATCTTCAAGCGCAATGATTTTATCGCTTTCTTCCCCACCGAGTGATACGCCTATCTCTGCGTAAATCCACGGGTGCGGTTTGACCGCAAGTTCTCCGAGAGTTCCGTACTGTCCTTGAACTTTTCTCTTTCCGCCCGTTATTATTGCGTCGTAAAACTCCGTCGGTTCGCCCATATTCAAAACCTTAAACGCCGAAACGATTTCGGGGATAGCCTTATAATCAAGACCACTCGTCACAAGTCCTATCTTTATCCCTAAGTTTTTTACTTCGAGTAAAAAGTCTTTTAAGTTCTCTCTCGGCTTAAACGCAGATACGTTTCCCCTGCCTTCCAAAATCTCTTTAAGTTCATATCCCGCAATTTCGTGATAAACGTTATCCGCATCGTATAGGCTACAAGATAAACCGTACTTCTTTATACAGTAGTCAAGGTGTTGCATAGTCGTATATCCCGATACGAAAGGAACGTCTTCTTCGGACAAGGTAAAGTCGGGATTTTTAGAAATTTTCTTTACAGTCTTTTCTATTATCCATACCCAAAACTCTTCGCTTTTTACCGACGTGCCGTCAAGGTCCATAAGCAAGGCTTTTGCCCTTGGATTGAAAGGCTTATCGTAAACGTGATAAGTTGCGTCGATTTGTAAATTCTTAATTCTGCAATCAAAACCGCCGTCAAATTCAGCTATGTCTATATCGTTTAACTTGAACTTATTTTTTTGCATAATCTTTAACCTCGATTTTATCTAACGATATAGTATTTTTCGAAATCATAATAACGGTCTTTTCATTTCCCGCCTCCATATCGAAATAGTTGTCGGAATAGGTTATATCGCAGTTTTCGGGGTGATTGATAAACACCGATTTTGCAAACTTATTCGCCTTTATCTTGACTTCGACAGCCTTGTCGTTTATTTGATTTAATTTAATTTCGATATCGCTTTCAAACTTAACGCCACTCCAAAGAACAGGAGAATATAAGGTCGTTTGCTTTTCGCCGTCATATTCGTAGTCAACGAAAAGATAAGTGTTTTTGCCGTTGACTTCTTTGTCGAAATTCAAGTTAAACGCCTTCTCGGTGTCTAAAATCGCCTTGCCCTTTTTCGACCAAATTACTTTGCCCGACAAATCTTTTTGTCCGAATATAAACTTAACCTTAACTTCGTTTAAGGTATCGTTTACGCCGAATAAAACCGTCTTGCCATCACTATTTTGATAGAAAGACATATATATCGGTTGGAACACCTTTTTCATATCGAAATAGGCTTGTTTGGGTTCGGTGTAATAGTCGATAACCGACCACGTTCCCGACGGCCAAATTTCAGAATACATCCAGTTGAGTATTCCGAAAGTTTGTCCCTTATGCGCCCTTGAAAATTCTATCTCGCATTTAAGAGACTCGCCGTGGACCATCATTGCCTTTTTAATAAAGTCGTCGACGCCCGTCGTCTTGCCGTACAATTCTTCGGCGAACTTCTTTTGTCTTGCCGAGAAAGTGAGTTTAATTCCTGCATAAGGGTTATCCATAAGCCTATCGTCCCAATATTCGTTCATGGGCCAAAGTTTATCGGTCGGGAAAATCTTTTCAAAAGTTTGTTTGGAAGAAGGTCCCATAATAGCGCACTCGGAAACGAAAGGTACGATTGTTTCGGACACTGTTTTACGATAATTTTTCATACCGTTTACTATGCTTTGTTCAGCCGAGTTATGATGCGATTCGCCCGAGTTTTTATCGTTGCCGACGTCGGTAAACGAACAAGGACTCTGCCTACCGTACGGACGTGTCGGGTCGTAATTGTTTACTATTCCACGAAGTACGGTGTCTACGAAATAATCGCCGTAGGTTACCATAGTTCCGAACGAACCCGTCTTTTCGTTTCCACCGCACCAATATATAAGCGACGGGTGATTACGAAGTCTTTTAACTTGATATATGCACTCTTCGGTCGTGTTTTGCAACCACTTTTTATCGTTGTCGGGAATATCGGCACAAGCGTACATAAAGTCCTGCCATACGAGTATGCCGTATCTGTCGCAAAGGTCGTAGAAATAATC
This sequence comes from Christensenellaceae bacterium, assembly GCA_045600785.1. Classification (GTDB taxonomy): domain Bacteria; phylum Bacillota; class Clostridia; order Christensenellales; family Borkfalkiaceae; genus UBA10281. Next base: position 5,471 of record JAZRYO010000066.1, read on the forward strand.
GGTTTCGAAAATTCCACCGCCCCAAATACGAAGCATATTGAAATTGCCTTCTCTCGCCATTTTAACGAGTTTTTCGTATTTTTCTTCTTTTATGCAACCCGTAAAGCAATCGATGGGAACCCAGTTAGAACCTTTGATATAAACGCTTTTCCCGTTGATTAAAAATTCATATCCCAAACTGTTTTCCGATAAGCCTTTTTGTCTTAACTCAACAGTTCTGTATCCGAGTTCACCTTCAACTTTGGATATTACTTTTCCGTCCCTTAAAAGTTCGACGGTGTAATGGTAAAGCGGACTGTCGCCGTAACCTATCGGCCACCAAAGTTTTGCGTCGTCGTTTTTGAAAACTACAAAAGACTTGTTGCCGGCAACTTTATACTCTTTGACTTCGACGTTATCTTTGTCGTCGGGATTTTTAGCAAGAGATACCCTTAAATAGTCGTTCTCTCTTTCTTTTACTTTAATAAAATTGCCGTATTTATCATATCCCGAACGCTTGTAATAGTTAAGTTCGGTAAAAATAACCGCTTCGCCGTCGGTATCCGTTCTATAATGAACGTCAACTATTCTTTCTTTACTTTGAGTAAATACGCTAACGGGTTGCCAAATGCCATAACTCGGAACGTTGGGCGCCCAGTCCCAACCGAAACAACATTGTTCCTTACGAAGAAGAACTCTCGGAACGTTAAATACGCCGAAATAGTCTTTACAGTCCATTTTGTCCATATATTTTAACGTCGATTGCATTTTGACTTCCAAAACGTTATTTCTCTTTTTGATTATCTTCGAAACGTCGAAAAGATATTCTTTGAACATATTGTCGGTCTTGCCAAGCGTTTCGCCGTTTAGAATTATTTCGGCAAACAAATCGATACCGCCGAATCTTAAAATAACTTCTTGTTCTTTTTTATCGAAGGCTTCGGTAAAATCAAATTCGGTATGATAGATAAAATCTTGTCTTACGACTTCGTCCAAATGCTTG
>JAZRYO010000067.1:0-1440 GCA_045600785.1 Christensenellaceae bacterium
TAATAAATAAAATTTATTATAATAGGACGTTATGTATTTAATAAAAGAGTATAAAAAACTAAATCAAGACGTGTATTTGCTTAAAGTAATTGCAAAAAGGGTATCGGACAAATGTATGCCCGGTCAATTCGTAATAGTTAGGGTTGACGAAGACGGGGAAAGAATACCGCTTACGATAAGCGATTACGATAGGCAAGAAAACACGGTGACTTTGGTCGTTCAAGAGATAGGTGCGTCAACGCATTTGCTCGGTAAAAAGCGTGCGGGCGATTATATTCAAGATATAGTCGGACCGCTTGGCAATCCGTCGAAGTTGACGACCGAAGATTTCAGTAAATCGAAAATAGTATTTATTGCGGGCGGACTCGGTACTGCGCCCGTATATCCGCAAGTCAAATGGCTTTTCGAACACGGAATTAAAGCCGACGTAATTATAGGTGCAAAACGAAAAGACCTTGTAATTTACGAAGACGAAATGAAAAAAGTTGCGTCCGAAGTTTTCGTATGTACCGACGACGGTTCTTACGGCTATAAAGGAAACGTATGCGACACCTTAAAAGCGTTGATAGAAAAAGGAAAGAAATACGACTATTGCGTTTCGATAGGTCCTATGATAATGATGAAATTCGTATGCGCACTAACGAAAGAACTAGGTATTAAGACCGAAGTAAGTCTAAATCCGATTATGGTTGACGGAACGGGTATGTGCGGTGCGTGTAGAGTCGTAGTCGGCGGAGAAGTGAAATTTGCTTGCGTTGACGGACCTGAATTCGACGGTCATTTGGTCGATTTTGACGGTGCAATGATAAGGCAACGCTTATACAAAACCGAAGAAGGCAAAAAGTACCTTGAAATTAAAGAAGGCGACACCCATCACGGAGGTTGCGGTAATTGTTAGGGAGATAGATATGGATTTACAAAAAAAAGTGCCCGTTCGTGAACAGTTGCCGAACGTTAGAAATAAAAATTTCGACGAAGTTTGTTTGGGATATACCGAAAACGATGCAATCGAAGAAGCCAAAAGATGCTTAAACTGTAAAAATGCGAACTGCGTCAAAGGTTGTCCGGTCGGAATAGATATCCCGTCGTTTATTCACGAAATAGTAAACGGCGATTTTGAAAAGGCGTACGATATTATATCTTTATCGTCGTCGCTACCTGCGGTATGCGGTAGAGTTTGTCCACAAGAAAGACAATGCGAAGGCAGGTGTATAAGGGGAATAAAAGGCGATTCCCTATCGATAGGCAAACTTGAAAGATTTGTCGCCGATTACCATAGAGAACACGGCAAAAAAGATACGTTATGCGTTGAGAAAAACGGAATTAAGGTGGCGGTCGTAGGTTCAGGACCTTCGGGACTGACGCTTGCGGGCGACCTAATTAAAAAAGGGTATGACGTAACCGTTTTTGAAGCCTTACATAAGGCGGGCGGTGTTTTAA
>JAZRYO010000068.1:0-3042 GCA_045600785.1 Christensenellaceae bacterium
CCGAAGAACTCGGACTTTTAGGAAAGAACATTTTAGGAACGGGCTTTAACTTTAACGTTCATATCCGTTTGGGCGCAGGTGCGTTCGTATGCGGAGAAGAAACTGCCCTTCTTAATTCTATACAAGGACAACGTGGTATGCCACGTCCCCGTCCGCCGTTCCCTGCTGTTAAGGGTTTATGGGATTGCCCGACGATAGTCAACAACGTAGAAACGCTTGCTTGCGTTCCTTACATTTTAAGAGAAGGCGTCGAAGCGTTCACGAAGAACGGAACGGAAAGGTCGAAGGGTACGAAAGTATTTGCACTCGGCGGAAAGATAAACAACGTAGGACTCGTAGAAGTACCTATGGGAACGACTTTAAGAGAACTCATATACGATATCGGCGGTGGAATACCGAACGGAAAGAAGTTTAAGGCTATTCAAACCGGTGGTCCTTCGGGCGGTTGTTTAACCGAGAAAGACCTTGACGCCGAAATCGATTTCGATAACCTTGTTGCAAGAGGTTCGATGATGGGCTCGGGCGGAGCGATAGTTATGGACGAAGACAACTGTATGGTTGACGTCGCTAAATTCTATATGGAATTCATTTGCGACGAATCGTGCGGAAAATGTTCGCCTTGCCGTATCGGTACGAAGAGAATGCTTGAACTTTTGACGAAGATTACCGACGGTAAAGCGTCGCTTAAAGACCTTGACGAACTTGAAGAACTTGCGGCTAACGTAAGAAGCAATTCACTTTGCGCACTCGGACAAACCGCACCCAACCCGATACTTTCTACGCTTGCACATTTCAAAGACGAATATATTGCGCATATAGTAGACAAGAAGTGTCCTGCACACGTTTGTAAAAACCTTATGAAATACGAAATCGATAAGGATAAGTGTTTCGGTTGCGGACTTTGTGAAAGACAATGTCCCGTCGGAGCAATCAGTGCAACCGATTACGTAGGTCAAGGCAAAAAACTTCCCGCAAGAAAGATTGATACCGATAAATGTATCAAATGTGGTATGTGTATGGCGTCTTGTAAGTTTAACGCAATCGATAAAAAGTAATGGAGAAAAGAAATATGGCTAAAATAAATATTAAAATTGAAGGCGTACCTTTTCAAGTAGAAGAAGGTTTAACGATTTTGGAAGCGGCAAAGAAATGCGGATTTGAAATTCCTTCCCTTTGTGCTTTCAATCACGGCGAATGTTCAAAAGGTTCGTGCCGTGTATGTTTAGTCGAAGCGACGGGCGCAAGGGGGCTTGTAGCGTCCTGCGTATATCCCGTCAGCGAAGGTATGGAAATAACGATTTCTTCTCCCAAGGCAGCCCAAGCGAGAAGAACTTCGGTAGAACTTTTACTTTCCAACCACAATAAAGATTGTCAACAATGCGAAAAGAACGGTAATTGCGAACTTTTGCACGTAGCACAATTAACGGGTGCGAGAGAGGGTATGTACGAAGGTGCTAAAACGCCTATAACCGTAGATATGCTTACCCCGTCGATTAAGAGAGATACTTCGAAATGTATCCTTTGCGGAAGATGTGTCGAAAGATGTAAAAACGCACACGGACTCGGAGTATTAGGCTTTGAAAAGCGTGGATTTAACACTATCGTCGCACCTGCGGAGAACAGAAGTTTTGCTACATCGCCTTGTATAATGTGTGGACAATGTGTAAGCGTATGTCCTACCGGTGCATTGATGGAAGTTTCCGAAATCGACAAAGTTGACGAAGCAATGAAGCAAGGTAAATACGTAGTCGTTCAAACCGCACCTGCGGTAAGAGCGGCACTCGGCGAAGAATTCGGTATGAAAATCGGAACGCTTGTAACGGGCAAAATGGTTGCCGCACTCCGCCGTTTGGGATTTAAGAAAGTTTTCGACACCAACTTTGCCGCAGACCTTACGATTATGGAAGAAGCGACCGAACTTTTAGGAAGAATTACGAATAAAGGCGTACTTCCTATGATAACTTCGTGTTCGCCCGGTTGGATAAACTACGCCGAATATTATTACGGAGATTTATTAGACCATTTGTCGTCTTGCAAATCACCCCACGAAATGTTCGGTGCAATCTTAAAAACTTATTATGCCGAAAAGAACGGTATAGACCCCAAGGATATGTTCGTAGTATCCGTAATGCCTTGTACTGCCAAAAAGTTTGAAAAAGAAAGACCTGAACTTTCTCACGACGGACTTAAAGACGTTGACGCCGTACTTACGACGAGAGAGCTCGGTAAACTCATTAAAAGAGCGGGTATCAGATTTGATAAACTTCCCGATGAACAATTCGATAACGATATTGTCGGCGAATATTCGGGTGCTGGCGTAATCTTCGGTGCAACCGGCGGTGTTATGGAAGCGGCACTTCGTACCGCTGCGTTCAAACTTACGGGCAAGGAACTCGGCAAACTCGAACTCCACGACGTCCGTGGGCTTGAAGGCATTAAAGAAGCGTCTTATAATCTTAACGGAATTGAAGTTAAGGTTGCCGTTGCACACGGTATGAAGAACGCCAAAGTTTTGTTAGACCAAAGCAGAGAAGGTAAGAGTCCTTATCACTTTATTGAGATAATGGGCTGTCCCGGTGGATGCGTTGCAGGTGGCGGACAACCGTACGTTAAACCTTGTTTCCTTCCTAACGAAGACGATAATATTTTGGACACTTACAGAGAAAAGAGAGCAAACGCTTTATATCAAGAAGACGAAAGCAAAGAGATAAGAGTTTCTCATAAAAACCAACAAGTAATCGACCTTTACAAGAACTTCTTGGGCGAACCCAACTCTCATAAAGCACACGAGCTTTTGCATACTACCTATCACGCAAAAGAGAAATTTAAGGACTAATAACGTAAAAAACTCAAGCGATAAAATCGCTTGGGTTTTTTAAGTGATACGCTTGTAAAATTAAAAATAATATTATATAATAAAAACGAAATAATAAATGAAAGGATTGCCAAAGATGGATTACAAATATTCTGTAGCGCTTATTTGCGTAACGGACACCGAAAACGAAGCGGTTATGCGTATGCACGACTGGAAAAAAAAGAAAT
>JAZRYO010000069.1:0-1722 GCA_045600785.1 Christensenellaceae bacterium
ACAAAACGACAGTAATCGGATACGAACGCCCATTTCTTTTTTTCGTACGCTTCTTTTACGTACTTACAACTTTGAACGTCGAAATTATCTTCGTTCCACTCTATAATCTCAAAATCAGGACAGTATTTTTTCCAACTCTCGATACACTTTTTTATAAGTTTACTCTTTTCGTTTCTACCAAACCAACAGTAGTGAATTTTCTTTTCAATCATTTTTTTCTCCTTCACTTATAGGACAAGTAGAAAGTAAGAAAGTCAAGAAAAGAAGATATAATGTCGATTCTGTGAAAAAGGACTCGAAGAAACAAATAATAAGGCAGGATAAAAGTGCGAACTCTGCCGTTTGGTATCTTTTCCCGTCAACGTTTCTCATATCGTTAATGAAAATCAAAATAAACGAAACGGTGGGTATCAGTCCGAAAGACTTCCAAATTCCGAGTAGCGTATTATGTATCGAATAGGTCGTACCGCTATTGACTGTTTCAACTTGAAATTCGGTTCCGCTACCGAAAACGAAATAATCTTTGATTTGACCAAACGCCGATTCCCAAATTATTTCACGCCCCGTGAATAGCCCTTTGCCGAGTATCGTTATTTGACCGAAAATTTGGTGTAAAAAGACGTATGCTACGGTAAAGAGTAAACTTAACGATAATACCGTTTTTACAATCGCCGAAAAAGTAAAATTCGAAAAAGGCTTTTCTTTGAAAATAAACAAAAGCAAAAAGACGCCGTATGCAATTAAAGTCGTTCTGCATTTCGTAATTAGAATATAAATAAGCCCCGCCGAAAATACGACGGTGTAAAATACCCACTTTAAGCCGAAAGTTATATCTTGACACGATATAAACGCAATATAATGAAACACGCACGCTAAAACGATTATGCTGAACATATTCTCGTTTATTCTGTCTTGAAAGGGCGTGAAAATTTTGACGTACCCCGAAAGGTCTATTCTCGACGCCAAAATATATGCGGTAAGTCCCAAGGCGGTTATAAGGTGAATAAGCGAATAATTCTTTTTCGGTATTCGGATATTATTAAACGACAAACATATAAACAAGTTGTTTATAACGACGAGTGCCATACCTATTCCGCCGTGTAAAAATACGGTTAACGCCATAGAAAGTAGCGATAGTCCGCATAAAACGACGGGGAAAATATTTCTTTCGTAAATCTCACGCCTATATCTTACCATAATAAGCAAGACGCAAAGGGTTTCCAAAATTATTAAAATTCTGTCGAATTCCCAAACGTCGTAGAATATTACGGCAAAAACCGATAAAACTGCAAGAAGAGTAATTTCCAAATATGAAGTTTTTTGGAAAAGTTTTTTCATTTACTCTCCTTTTGCTATCCCTTTGTATATCGATATTGCTAAATTAGATATATCTTTCCATAAGAAATTTTCTCTTATGAGTTTTATTGCGTTTTCAGATTTTGTTTTGTATCTTTCTTTTTGAAGAACTGCGGAAACGATTGCGTCGGATACCGAAACGTCTTCGCTTTCGGCACTCCAACCAGCGTCGTACTTATCTATTAGTTTAGACAACGTCGTTCCTTCGGTAATTAGACAAGGGATACCGTAGGAAAGGGCTTCCAAAATACCGAGTGGCATTCCTTCCGTTCTCGACGTTTGAATAAATACGTCGGTCGAAAGAAGAACTTTCTTTTTTTCTTGGCCCGTTATCTCGGGATTTAATATAACCAAGTCTTCAACCCC
>JAZRYO010000070.1:0-1460 GCA_045600785.1 Christensenellaceae bacterium
GAAGACGACTATGAAGATATAAGGTCCGTTTCGGTAGATACGTTAGGGCTTATATTTTGTTGCATAGGCGGTGTGGAGATTTTGGTACTTCTTATCGCAATGATAAAATCGTTGCGTCCCAAAAATAAATCGGCAAATAAACAAAAGACCGTGAATACGCAAACTTTTGCTAATTCGTTAAACTACAACGGCGGAGCGGTCGAAAACGGGCGCAGAGTAAAACACCCGAAGTTAAACGGCAAAGTAAATTACGACGCAAACGTTAATTTCGGAGATATAACCGATTTTGATAAAGACCCGTTTGAAGAATACGACAACGTCAAGGAGAGTAATAAATGAAAAATATCTTAAAATCGCCTTTCGTTAAAGAAATGGCTTTAACTACCGCAAATATGTATAGATTCGGTTGGGACGAGAGAAACGGCGGAAACATAAGTTATATGTTAGACGAAGAAGAAGTCGGGAAGTATTTGGACTTAAACAAAGTAATCAGGACGATACCGACGGGAATAGACGCAACCGAACTCATAGGCAAAATTTTCATAGTTACGGGAACGGGTAAATATTTTAAGAACGTCAAGTCCGACCCCGAAAACGATTTGGGAATAGTAAGAATAGCAAAGGACGGAACGACGGCGGAACTTTTGTGGGGATTTTCCGACGGCGGTAAATTCACTTCCGAATTTCCCGCACATATGTTAAGCCATATCGCAAGGCAAAAGATTGACAGCGAAAACAGAGTCGTTATCCATTGCCACCCGACCTATACGCTTGCAATGAACTACGTTCACGAACTCGACGAAAAGAAGTTTACCCATACTTTATGGCAAATGTGTACGGAGTGTATCGTCGTATTTCCCGACGGCGTAGGCATTTTACCATGGATGCTTTGCGGAACGAACGAGATAGGCGAAGCGACCGCCGAAAAAATGAAAACGTTTAGGTTGGTTATTTGGAGTATGCACGGAATATACGGCGTAGGAAAGACTATGGACGAAGCCTTCGGACTTATCGAAACGGTCGAAAAGGCGGCGCAAATTTATATGTTGACTTGCAACCGTCCGAGAATAAACACCATAACCGACGAGCAACTCAAAACTCTTGCCGAAGGGTTCAAAGTGAATTACAGAAAAGATTTTTTAGACCTTTAAGTATTTGTTTTGCAAATAAGAGATATAATAAAATATTAGCACTTTTAAGGTTGAAAAGTATTGACATTAAAGCAATAAAGTAATAAAATCGTAAGGTACGAAAATTGAAAGGAAGTAGAATTATGGATTATCAAGGAACAATATCACGTGGAATAAGAGCGCCGATTATCCGACAAGGCGACGATTTAGTTAAAATTACGGCGGACTGTATCGTAAATGCGTCAAAAAGCGGTGGTTTTCCCCTTCAAGACAGGGACGTAGTTGCAGTAACCGAAGCGGTCGTTGCGAGAGCGCAAGGAAATTACGCTA
>JAZRYO010000071.1:0-2881 GCA_045600785.1 Christensenellaceae bacterium
CCGATAGACCTGTCGGAAGGAAGGGGATAATAACCCCACCGCCTATAAAGACGGAAGCCGAAAAATACGGAATTCCCGTTTTTCAGTATGAAAAAATAAGAAGGGACGGCGTTGACGAAATTAGAAAAATAGACGCCGATATTATGATTACTTGTGCATACGGACAAATTTTATCCAAAGAGATAATCGATATATGTAAGTACAAAATAATAAATATTCACGGTTCTTTACTTCCTAAATACCGTGGTGCAGCCCCCATACAATATGCGGTAATAAACGGCGAAAAAGAAACGGGTATTACCTTTATGAGAACTGACGAAGGGTTAGATACCGGCGAAATAATCAAGGCGTATAAAACCGAAATATTAGAGAACGAAACGGCGGGTGAACTTGCCGAAAGGTTATCTAAAATAGGTGCTGACCACGTCGTAGAAATTTTAGACGATATCGAAAGCGGAAAAGCAGAGTATATTAAACAAGATGAGAAATTATCGACTACGGTTAAAACGATTAAGAAAGAAGAAGCGGTTATAGACTTTACTAAAAGTGCCGAAGAAGTTAAAAACTTCATAAACGGTATGAATCCAAATCCCGTCGCTTACACCTTTTTTAACGGCAAAAAGATTAAAATTTATAGGGCAAGACTTTTTGACGGTCAAGGAAAGGCGGGCGAAGTTTTAACCGACAATAAATTGCTAACCGTATCTTGCGGTGTAAAGGCGATAGAAATATTAGAACTTCAAGAAGAAGGCGGTAAAAAACTCGACGCAAAGATTTTTTTACTCGGTAGAAAATTAAAAGTCGGAGACGTTTTGGGTAAATGACCAACTTATTTTACGACGCATACCGCATACTTTTTAACGTATATTCAAACGGTGCATATCTAAAACAAGCGATGGCGGACGAGCAAATAGAAGAAAGTAAGCGTGCGACTACAACTAAACTTTGCTACGGTGTTTTGGACAACGATATATATCTCCATTCCCGGCTGTCTTGCCTTTGCGATAAGCGTCCGAAAAATGCTATAAGGGTAATACTTAAACTTGCCCTATATTCTATCGATTTTTTGAAAACGCCGATATACGCAGTCGTAGATAACGCCGTCGATTTAACGAAGAAACTCGGTAAAACGGGTGCGTCGGGATTTGTAAACGCAATTTTAAGGAAGGCGGAAAATACCGAAATCACATATCCGACCGATAAGATTAAGGCGTTATCTATAAAATATTCCTATCCCGAATTTGCCGTTAAAATGCTTATAGACGCTTACGGCGAAAAATTAGCCGAAGAAATTATGCAAGGGGACGAAGAAAAAACTTGCGTAAGATTTAATAAGGGCGTTGACGGAGAAAAATATTTAACCGACAACCGTTGGGCGTACGATAAAACCCCGTACGAAAATACTTTTATCGTAAACGGCTTTAAGAGAAACGAAGACTACGATAAAGGTATATATACTTTTCAGTCTATAGGAAGCGTCGCTATATGCGACATGGTAGGTGGCGGAGAGAATTTAATAGACTGTTGTGCAGCCCCCGGCGGTAAAAGCGTAAACCTTGCGGATAAGTTTGAAAAGGTAGTATCACTCGATATTCACGAACATAGAGTAAACTTAATTTTCGAGTATGCAAAGCGTATGGGAAAAGACAACGTTTTTCCTAAAGTTTGGAATTCGGAAAACGTAAATAGCGAATATATAGACGGCTTTTCGGCGGTTTTATGCGACGTTCCTTGTAGCGGATTCGGTGTTATAAAGGACAATCCGGACATAAAACTCCATAGAGACTATAACGGCATTTTGGCGTTAACTAAAACGCAGTACGATATTTTGTCGGCTTGTTCTTCTTACGTCAAAAAAGGCGGATATTTATATTATTCGACTTGTTCGGTTTTTAAGGAAGAAAATCAAAACGTCGTAAATAAATTTTTAGAAAACAATAAAGACTTTTGCGAAGTCGAAGTTAAACCCCTTATGCCTTACCTAAAAGGCGGAGTAGGCGTAAACTTTTTACCGAACGTTTCGTTCGGTGCGGGATTTTATTTTTGTGCACTTAAAAGGAAAGTATGAAAATATTACAAGATTTGTCGATAGACGAACTTAAAAATTTAATATCTTCTTACGGCGAAAAACCGTATAGGGCGGAGCAAATATTTTCCTTTTTGGCAAGCGGTAAAAACATTTCGGAAATTTCGAATATCCCGAAAAGTTTAAGGGATAAACTTTTATTAGAGTATGAAGACTGTCCTATCGAGATAATCGAAGTAAAAAAATCCAAGATAGACGAAACCGAAAAGTTTTTGTTTAAGTTATGGGACGGAAACGTCATAGAAGGCGTGCTTATGAGATATAAGTACGGCAATACGCAATGCGTATCCACGCAAGTAGGGTGCAGAATGGGTTGTGCCTTTTGCGCTTCGGGTATAGGCGGACTCGTCAGGAATTTGACCTCGGGTGAGATTTTATCCGAGATATATAAAGTCAATAGATACTTAAACGGTAGCGTAGGTAAAAGAGAGATAACCAACGTTGTACTTATGGGTAGCGGAGAACCGCTTGACAACTACGATAACGTCATAAAATTTATAAGGCTATTAAACGACAAAAAAGGGTTAAACGTAAGTCCGAGAAATTTAAGTTTATCTACTTGCGGACTCGTTCCGAATATTTACCGTCTTGCCGAAGAAAATCTCGACGTAAATTTAACTATATCATTACATAATCCTTTCGACGAGAAACGAAAAGAACTTATGCCCGTTGCGAATAAATATAAAGTCCAAGAAATTTTGGACGCTTGTAAAAATTATTTCGATAAAACGGGAAGAAGATACATATTCGAATATTCTTTGGTTAAAGGGCAAAACGACACCAAAGAGTGTGCCG
>JAZRYO010000072.1:0-9929 GCA_045600785.1 Christensenellaceae bacterium
ATATACTCGTAATATTTACGCATATATTCACGGTACGAACCTGCCGTGCGGTTTCTAATCGTGAAAAGAAAAATCGCATAGAGTAAATCCGTTCCGAAAAGTATTGCGACGAGTGCGCCAAACGCCGTATATTTTCTCGACTTCTCGGGATAATAAACTTTGAAAACGTTTGAAAATAATATAAGATTAAGAACGTATAGCGCAAGTTCGCATAGCCACGACAAGTTATCAAATAGGCTTAAAAGCGAATAATTTACCTCGCCGAGTTCTTCCATACTTGCTTCTACTCCGCTTGTGAAAAGCAATGTCATAGGATAAAGCCCGCACGTTAAATCGAGTACTAAATTCGAAACGAAATAAACCGCTTGAACGGATAAAACGGCAATCCACAGTCCGCTTTTATTACCGTTGGGGTCTTTTGAAAGTTCACCTAAAACGTAAACGTTTGCAATAGGTATAAACGAAAGCCATAAGTTCTTGACTTTTCTTTTTTTGCCCATTGCGTAAAGCGCAATCGCCGTGAAAACGTACGTTAAAAGATAGAAACATACGTTTTTAATTGCCGACGATAAAAAAGTCGCCTTCGCTATTTCCGAAACGTTGATTAAAAGTTGGTTGAAATCTTCGGTTTCGTAAATGCCTTCAATCATTTCTCTTATCGTTATTAAAATTCTATAAATCATTTCTCACCTAAACAAAAATCATTATAAGCGACGCCAAAATTCCGACGGATAAAAATACTATCGCTAAAACCTTATTTCCTTTTCCGTTTATTTTTCTAAACTTACCAAAGAAGAAAAATCTTCTCTCGTCAGTTTTATTTTCTCTTAAATTCGGTACGGCGTAATACGGCATTTCCAAAACTTCGTCGCCGACCTTTTCAAAATACACCCTTCTTTTCTCATAGGGACTATCGCCGATTTTTCCTTCGTGCTTTTTCTCTATTTTATCGACTATCATAAGTCCGAAATAAATAACACCTACGACGACGAATACGACGCCTAATACTATCATAAACGCATTTGAAGCCACAGACGCTAATACGGACGAAAAACTTTTCCCGTAAAGTTCGGTAATAAAGGTATAAGCGTACGCAAAGAAGTTATTAAATGCGTGCATAACCGTGCCTACAACCCAGTTTTTAGTTATCATTACGACAGAACCTATTGCAAGTCCGCCCAAAAACTGCAGTATCATTTGATTAAAGTTTCCGTGCATAAACGAAAACATAACCGAAGATAAAACAACCGCAGTAATATCGCCGAAAGATTCGAGTCCACGCATTACCGTTCCCCTAAACAACATCTCTTCGACGAAAGCGGGGACGACGGCGATTAAAATTACGTTGAGTATCAAATATAAGGGCATAAGCGAACTGTAAACAGTCGGCACTTCTCCGCTTCCGCTTGGGAAAATCAATCCCATATCACTTGCAAATTCAACGTGCGACGGGGAGATTAAACACACTATTCCCGCAATAAGTACCATTGCGAATAAAAAGCATACCCAGTCGGTTTTTGCACGATAACCGCCACCCGTAAAGGGATTTACCCTTCTTATTCTACAATATATAAACGCAACTAAAAATAATAAACCTTGCGACAAGGCAAGACTTAATAGCGAATAAGCAAAGTAATCGTAAAGTAGCACCGAAAGGAAAAAATCTCTGAAAAGATTTACCAAAATATTCGGTACGACGTTTATTACCGCTATCGCCAAAATAAAAACTATTGCGCTGTCAAGCGGGTTAAACCTATTAGGATTATACCCTTTTTTGTATTGTCTATTACTTTTCATTATACTTTATAGTTTTGCATTATTTCGTCTATTTTATCCTTAATAAACGAAACGGCGTTATCTATTTCGGTTTCGCCCTTAAACGACTTATCTCTATAAGATATCTCGACGACACCCCTATCGCAAGTCTTTTGACTTACGACTACTCTAATCGGGATACCGAAAAGGTCTGCGTCGGCGAACATTGCACCCGCCCTTATATCTCTGTCGTCGTATAATACTTCGACGTTTTCGTCGGTTAAATCTTTATAAAGTTTATCCGAAACACCCTTAACCTTTTCGTCGGTAGTTTGCAAGCAACAAATTTCCACTTGCCAAGGTGCTATCGGCATAGGCCAAATAGGACCGTAGTCGTCGTGCTGTTCTTCGCAAATACTTGCGATAAGTCTGCCGACTCCTATTCCGTAGCAACCCATAATAGGGTGCTTTCTTTCACCGTCGCTATCGACGTAAGTCATATTCATTGATTCGGTGTATTTAGTGCCGAGTTGGAATATATTTCCGACTTCAACGCCCTTTTTAAGCGTTATCGTGGGTTTACCGCATATAGGACAAATACCGCCCGTATATGCCTTTGCAACGTCGATATATTCCACTTTACCGACGTCCCTTGAAATATTCATACCCTTAAAGTGTACGTCTTGCTTATTGCCACCGCAAACGAAACTTTCTATTCCTTTAAGCGAACGGTCGAAAATAACCGTTGCCGAAGTTTTCAAGCCGACAGGACCTATAAAGCCTGCGACTATTCCGCTATCTTCGGGGATTTGTGTTGCGGGGTGAACTTCGGCTTTTATAAAGTTGCGAAGTTTTGTTTCGTTTACTTCCAAATCTCCCCTTATAAACACTATAACTAATGAATCGTCGGCATTTCTTTGATAGACGACCGCTTTACACATCTTTTCGGGGCTTACGCCCAAAACTCTTTTTAAGCCTTCGATAGTCTTCACGTTGGGGGTTGATACTTCTTCCAAATTTTCGATACTGCTTTCAATCTCGTGAGTTAAACAGTCGGCAACTTCGACGTTTGCCCTGTAATCACAACCGTCGTTATTGCATATCGCAAGCGTGTCTTCGCCTATATCGGTTAAAAGCATAAATTCGTGAGATACTTTTCCGCCCATCATTCCGCTATCGCTCTTGACCGCAATAACGTTCTTTGCACCTACTCTTTTGTATATTCTTTCGTAAGCGTCGAAACAAATATCGTAGTACCTTTGCAAATCTTCTTGAGAAGTATGGAAAGAGTAAGCGTCCTTCATTGTAAATTCTCTTACTCTTATAAGACCACCCCTTGCACGAGGTTCATCTCTGAATTTGGTTTGTATTTGGTAAATCATAAAGGGATAATCGGTATAAGACTTCGCCGTTTCTCTCGCCATATGTACCGCCGCTTCTTCGTGAGTCATACCAAGTACCATTTTAGCGTTGTTTCTATCCGTAAATCTCGCCATTTCGCTTCCGATACTTTGATATCTTCCCGATTCTTCCCAAATGGTCGCAGGCATTACGACGGGAAACAATACTTCTTGTCCGTCTATCCTATCCATTTCTTCACGCATAATTTTTTCAACTTTCATCGCAATTCTTTTCGTCGGGTTAAAAAGCGAATAACTGCCGTTGGATACGTATTTCATATATCCGCCTTTCGTCATAAGCGCATGGCTTGCGATTTGGCAGTCTTTCGGCGTTTCCTTAAATCTTTCTCCGAGTAAATTTTTTACAAGCATATTATCTCCTTAATTTAAGATATTCTTCGAATAACCTTAAACACATAATTTTCCATTATCTCCATTATACAAACAAACGGCAATTTTGTAAAGCAAAAAAAGAAGATTAAAAAAAGGATATAATCCTTTTTCTAAATAAACGTATAAACACTTGAAAAATGAAAAAGAAAAATGTATAATTATTGTATTAAAATTTTAGGAGAAAAAAATGAGTGTTTCACAACTTGCCGTAGACACAATAAGAGTTCTTTCGGCAGAAGCAATCGAAAAAGCAAAATCGGGACACCCCGGTCTTCCGCTCGGAAGCGCACCTATCGGGTTTACCTTATTTGAAAAGCACCTTAAATTTAACCCTACCAACCCCGAATTTATAGATAGGGACAGATTTATTTTATCCGCAGGACACGCTTCTATGTTGAACTATTCTTTACTTCACCTTTTCGGATACGACGTCAGTATGGACGATATTAAGTCTTTCCGTCAATTAAACTCGAAATGTGCGGGACACCCCGAATATAAAAACACACCCGGAATCGAAACGACTACCGGACCGCTCGGTCAAGGCGTTGCAAACGCAGTCGGTATGGCTATCGCCGAGACAAGACTTGCCACCGAATTTAACCGTGAAGGATACCCCATCGTTGACCACTACACTTACGCTTTGTGCGGAGACGGTTGTATGATGGAAGGCATCGAATACGAAGCCGCTTCGCTTGCCGGAACGCTTAAACTCGGAAAACTTATCGTTTTTTACGATAAAAATAATATAACCATTGAAGGAAGTACTTCTTCGGCGTTTACCGAAGACGTAGGCAAACGCCACAAGGCACAAGGTTGGCAAGTTTTATACGTTAAAGACGGAAACGATTTAAGCGCTATAAACAGGGCTATTGAAAAGGCGAAAAAAGAAAAGAATAAGCCGTCGCTTATTATCGTTTCAACGATTATCGGATACGGTTCGCCTAAACAAGGCTCGGAATCGACTCACGGCTCTCCGCTCGGAGAAGAAGGAATTAAAGGTCTTCGTGAAAAATTAGGATATAACTATCCGCCGTTTACAGTCCCAAACGAAGTCAAAGACTATTTAAGTCAATATAAATTAAAGGGCGCAAAAATAGAGTCTTCTTGGAACGAACTTTTTGAAAACTATAAAAAAGCGTATCCCGACCTTGCACTTAAATTCCAAAAATACATGTCGGACGATTTACCCGAACTCCTTCACGACGAAAAACTTTTCGAATTTGACAAGCCCGACGCTACGAGAAATACGAGTTTCAAAGTATTAAACCGTCTTGCAGAACTTATCCCTAACTTTTTCGGCGGTTGTGCGGATTTAGGTCCTTCAACGAAAGCCGTAATAAAAGGAAAAGATTACTACTCTCCGACGGTTAGAACGGGAACGAATATTCACTTTGGAATTAGAGAACACGCAATGGCTGCGATATGCAACGGAATTGCACTTCACGGCGGTTTAAGAACTTATGCGTCGACTTTCTTCGTATTTTCGGACTATATGAAAAACGCAATGCGTCTTTCGGCTTTGATGGGATTAAACGTCGTTTACGTTTTAACTCACGACTCGATAGGCGTTGGAGAAGACGGTCCTACGCATCAACCCGTCGAACAACTTGTAGGACTTAGAACGATACCTAATATGAAGGTATTCCGTCCAGCCGACGGCAAGGAAACGGCTTACGGTTGGATATCAGCCCTATCAAATAACGGTCCTACTTGCTTGGTACTTACCAGACAAAACTTACCGCAATACGAAAACTCGAATATCAACGCAATGCGTGGCGGATATATATTAAAAGACAGTAAAAAGAAAACTCCCGACGCAATACTTCTTGCAAGCGGTTCGGAAGTCGAACTTATAATGAAGGCTCAAGAAAAACTTTTGGAAGAAGGTATAGACGCAAGAGTCGTTTCAATGCCTTGTATGGAACTTTTCGACGCACAATCGAAAGAATATAAAGAATCGGTACTCCCGTCGGAAGTAAGACGTAGAGTTGCCGTTGAAATGGCGTCTTCTTCGTGTTGGTACAAATACGTCGGATTAGACGGTAAAACGGTTTGTATGGACGGTTTCGGTGCGTCCGCACCGTTTGGAACTCTTTTGGACAAGTTCGGATTTACTGTCGAAAACGTTTGCAAAGCAGTTAAAGAATTATAAATTACATAACCAAAAAAAAGATTACGAAAATTCGTAATCTTTTTTTTTATATAATAAATGCCCTGAATTTCGTCAGGGCATTTTGCTTTGATTATGCTAATTCAAAATATCTAGCAATCTTTTCGTAAACGCTTTCTTCAAACGGGTTGGAAAGTCCGGCGTAGTTCAAAATTTCAACGTAGGTTGCGTCTAATACGACGTCGCCTTCGGAATCTACACGGGTAAATCCGTCCGCATCGGTAAACGATATAAGTTTCAAATACTTTTCACTTGCCGATTCGAGTCCGTTTTCCATAGCGTCGATATAAAGTTCAAGACAAGGAATTAACGAAAGTCCGTACGAAATACTGTATGCCGCAGAACCTATCGTCATATAACGCCAGTATTGAGTGTTAAGTCCCATAGAAGAGGTTAAACCGTAAGTCGCTAAAATGTCGTCGTATAACGATTGATATTCGTCTTTCGTTATACCGTCTTTATATTTTGCTTTAAGGTCGCTGTAATTATTATATACCGCATATTCGAATTCGTCGATAGCAGCGGTTAATACGAGAATTGCAACGGCATTATAGAATTGGTCGTTTTCAATTCTTCTAAACACGTCTGCCTTACCTTCTCCCAAAGCGTCTTTAAGGTATGCAAGGAATAAGAATTCGTTACCTTGAGAGTGAGTTTCGTCTAAGTCGTAAGACAATGATAACTGTTCGTTATAAATAAAATTACAATAATGACCGAATTCGTGAACGAAAGTGAACGCTGCGGAATAACTTTCAGGTCCGTAATAAATTACAGGCATTCCCAAAGTATCAACCCAAGTCGTGTATGCACCTTCGTATGCACCGGTAAAGTATCTTCCTTCCTTCATAAGTTGGTTAGCAAGGTCGTAGTAGTTGATTTTCTTCTTACCGTTGATTGTCAACGTCTTGAAGTAATCGGCTATATAGTTTGCAGAATAGAAGCTTTCGTACACTGCCGTTTCGGAAATATCCGCATACATCTTCTTGTCGTCGGCGTTAAATACTACCCTGCCTATCGAACCCTTTTCGGTGTTTATCTTTCCTAACAACGACTTTAAGTGTTTCTTGAAGTAGTTTCTCATAGTAGCCGTTTGTTCGGGCGAATAATCTCTACTGAATACGTTTTCGTATGCGTAATCGAAATAGTTTTCGTATCCCGACATCTCGGCAACTTGATTGCTAAGCGTAACGAATTCTTCATATAACGATAAGAACGAATCGCTACTTACGTCCATTGCGTCGGATTGAACTTCGATTGCCTTTAATCTCGTTTGAATTTCGGCAAATTCGCCACCGCCGTATTTTTCGGACAAAACTAACGCTTGCGCTATATCTTCGTCAGTCCAACCGTCGTCGTAACTGAAGAAATATTCTCTATACTTCGTTGCGTGAATTTTTGCAAATGCCGAATAGTAAACGGTAACTAAATCATTGTAGAACGCTACCAAATCTTGATATTTTTTACTCCACCCGTTTTTACCGTTGTTTATACAATAGAAAATATAACAACAATCATATTGGTCGGCAACAAAATCCATTCCGTCAACGAACTTATCGAAATAATCGTGTTCGAACTGTCTATTTTCAATATATAATTCGCTTTCGAATACATATCCGTGTAATGCTTCGTCGTATTCTTCAACCGTTTCGATATATTTTATCATATCTTGACCGAGTTGCTTGATTTCTTGACACTTTGCGTCGGTCAAAGTATATTCGAGCGATTCGTCGTAAATTCTTTCACTTTCGTTTCTGTAAATTTCTCCGCATCCGTTAAGGCACAAATATCCTTTTAAGAATTCGTCTTTATCAACGTCGCCAAAGTCGTGTCCTAACGGGTTTTGAACGTTTCTTTTCTCTTCCGCACCACAAAGACAAGTATATAAATCGTAGCCTTCTTTTTCGCAAGTCGTGGGAACGTTCTTCGTAAATTGGTAATTATGAACGTGTCCCGCTTCCAAATTCCATTGTGCAAACAACGTCATTCTCTTATCTACGATACTTGAAGTAGTCCACGTAGTTCCCGTGCCGTCGGACCTAGTATTCCAACCGACAAAATCATAGCAAGTACGAGCGGGAGTGGGCAATTCGGAAATCGTAGTATTCAAATAAACGTCCATAAATTGCGACCTTGCACCCGAATAGTTAAGGTCGAAAGTTACCGTAACGCTTTCGGCTTCTTCCCATTTTGCATACGCTTTCATATTGTACGTAACGTTGTAGGTTTCGGTAATTTTTAATCCGCTTCCGCCTTTACCCGTGTACCAACCCTTAAATACGGCGTGGTCTTTAACGGGATCCGCAGGGAATTGAATTTTACCGTCTTTATCGACACTCAAAACAATGGGGTCGGTACCGTTGCACGCATCAAACGTAACCGTGTATGCGGTCGATGTCCCACTGTGCTTTACCGATTCTTTAGAAGAATCGCTACCGCTTGCCGTTCCGCCGTCCGTACAAGCAGACGCAAAAACGAAAGTGAAACACAAACATACCGCAACTATAAGTGATAAAATCTTTTTCATAATAATCTCCTTTCTTTTTTCTATCTATTTTACAATAATTTCTCAATTTATTCCAGCGTTTTTAAGTCTATTATCTATATTAAAATCTTATATCTACTATAATTTTTTAAGCGGTTCCAACTTTTTCTTCTTGAAACGGAGTTCACTTATAATCTCCGCAAGGAATATCACGATAAATCCTGCGATTATATAGCCGTTGATATAAACGGTGGATAAAATGATTTCGAAAAGTAAAGCAAACACCGATTCAAAGGTCATTATTATCGAGGCCGAAGTCGGAGTCGTGTATTTTTGCCCAACAAACTGCGCAACTTGTGCAAAAAACGTAGCAAAAAACGCCAAATATAATATCTTCCAAATCGCATCGGGTGGGAAGGTAAACTCCAGCATATGAAACGGAAATTCGTAAGATAAAGATACTACCGCAAACATACCTCCGACAACTAAAAACTCAACGGTTAATAACTGTACGAAATCTTCTTCACTAGAATACTTTTTATTGAAAATCATTTGGAAAGCGTAAAAGAGTCCGCTTACCATAGATAAAATATCACCAATAAACTCGTTCGGAACGCTTTCGTTCTTTCCGAAAAAGGCAACTAAAATAACGCCTATAAAACAAAGTATGCCCGCAAGATAATTTTGTAATCTCGGTTTTTCGTTTTTAAGTAGTACAACCGCCAAAAAAGGAACGAATACACAATATATAGTCGTTAAAAAGGCGTTTTTAGAAGGCGTAGTATATATAAGTCCTATCGTTTGAACAACGTATCCGCAAAATAAAATCACGCCTAAAATCACACCGTTTATTACGGTTTTTCTTTTTACAGCAAATATCCTTTTGGGGAATAAGCAAAAGAAAATAATAAAAGATAATAAAAAACGTAGGGCAAGAATAAAAAAGGTAAAATTACCCCCGCCCAAATTACTCAACGTATCTTTAAGTATTACGAACGAACTTCCCCAGATTAGCGTCGCAAGTAGAATAAGAGTTCGCCCGAAGATTTTTTTCTTTGCTCTCTCTGTCATAACTCTTACGAAAAATAGGCGGATAGCCGTTATGCTATCCGCCTACTGCAAATTACAAAATTAGTCGGCTTTCTTTTCTTCTTTAACAACTACTTGAGCGCCGTCGTAATATCCGCATTTGGGACATACTTTGTGAGACGCTTTAAGTTCGTGGCATTGCGGACATTCGACCAACGTCGGAGTCGCTACCTTATAATTACTTGCAAATCTCTTGTTTCCTCTTTGTTTAGAAACCTTATGCTTTGGAACTGCCATGTTTATACACCTCGCTTATTACTTTTCACAATTACATGTGGTTTTGTTCAAATTCGCCCCGCATTTAGGACAAATTCCCTTACAGCCGTCGGTACAATAAACCGAATAAGGAAAAGAAAGAATAAGTAAATCGTTAACCATTTCGGTTAAATCGACCAACCCTTTTGAAAACTTGTAAGTATCGTCATATTCGGGACTTTCCGAAAAATATTCTTCAAACTCGAACTCGTTTTCAAAAACCGTATCTTCATTACATCTTGAACAACGTGTTAAAACCGAATAGGACACCGTACCTTTAACCCTTACTTCTTCGCCTTCTATAAACAGTTCCCCATTTATAGATACAGGCTTTTCATACTTGCTGAAAGGTAGCGGTATTCTGTCGTTTTCCGCATCGTATTCA
>JAZRYO010000073.1:0-1786 GCA_045600785.1 Christensenellaceae bacterium
GTGTACTTGAAAATTGCGGGGTAAACCCTGACGAGTGGACGGGCTTTGCGTTCGGTCTCGGACTCGACAGAATAGCGATGCTTAAAAACGGAGTAAACAACATACACATTTTGTACGAAGGCGACCTTCGTGCGTTAAAACAGTTTAAGGATTAAAGGTGATAATATGTTAGCACCACTCAGTTGGATAAAAGAATTCGTCGATTTAGAAGCAAGTCCCGAAGAAATCGAAAAAAGGCTTTTCGATTGCGGTTTCGAAGTAGAAGGAACGATAAAATACGGCGATAAAATAGATAAAGTTTTAACTTGTAAAATATTAGAGATTAAGCAACACCCGAACGCCGAAAGACTTCGCATATGTCAAGTTGACGTCGGAAAGACGGGCGTGCTTCAAATAATAACTAACGACCAACACGTCAAAGTCGGAGATATAGTTCCCGTTGCGGTTGACGGTGCGACGCTTGCAACCGGCGATAAAATAAACAACGGCAATTTAAGGGGCGAACCGTCTTACGGTATGTTTTGCGGTGGCGAAGAAATAGGCATTACCGACGAGTTTTACGACGGTGCGTCGTCGGAAGGCGTTTTGGTTTTCCACGACGATTTTCCCCTTGGCGAAGAAGTCAGAGATTTGTTATCGCTTAAAGACTACGTTTTCGATATATCGGTGCTTGCAAACCGTCCCGACTGTCAAAGTATCGTCGGAATATCGAGAGAAATCGCCTGTGCGTTCAATAAGCCGTTTTTAGAACCGTCGCTTGATTTTAAGACGGTAAAGGGAAATAAAAAAGTCAAAGTAAGCGTTTTAGACAGCGTGCTTTGTCCGAGATACATTGCGCATACGGTCGAAAACGTCAAAATTGAAAAATCTCCAAAATGGTTGACGAGAAGATTGTATCTTTGCGGAATAAACGCAATAAATACGATAGTCGATATAACGAACTACGTTTTACTCGAAATGGGACAACCTATGCACGCTTTTGATTATAGCGACTTGCAAAAAGGCGAAATAATAGTCCGCCGTGCCGAAGACAAAGAAAAGATAACGACCTTGGACGAAAAGGAATTGACGTTATCGAACGACAATTTGGTAATTTGCGACGGAGTAAGACCGGTTGCACTTGCCGGTATTATGGGTGGATTAAACAGCGAAATTAAGGATACGACCAAAGACGTAGTTTTCGAGTGCGCTAAATTCAAGAGAGATAACATAAGAAGGTCGTCAAGACTTTTAGGACAAAACAGCGCATCGTCGAAACGCTTTGAAAAGGGCGTTGACGAATACACAACCGAAAGGGCTATGAAAAGGGCTTTGCACCTTATCGAAGAATTAAAGGTAGGAAATATTACAGACGAGAATATCGACGTTTCTTCGAATAGCGTTCAAGAAAACAGAGAAGTTAAAACCACTTTCGACAAGATAAACGGCGTTTTGGGAATTGACGTTCCAAAGGACGAAATAGTTAAAATTTTGGAAAGACTCGACTTTACGGTAAAGATTAACGGAAACGAAATTACGACTATTGCACCGCCGTATAGAGAAGACGTTGAAAGTTATCCCGATTTAGCCGAAGAAGTTATCCGTTCTTACGGATACGAGCATATCGTTCCGACTTTACTTAAAGACGCAAAGATAACTTCGGGCGGATACGATAAAGAACAGTTAGACGAAATCAAACTCAAAAACGCACTCGTTAAATTCGGTTTAAGTGAAGTAATGAATTATTCTTTCTATTCTAAAAAGGATGTTGCGTCTTTGCATTTAAGGGACGGCGACGAAGAAGGAA
>JAZRYO010000074.1:0-3979 GCA_045600785.1 Christensenellaceae bacterium
GAAGTGTTTGCGATAAGCACCGTTCTTTTCATAAGCGGATAGCCTGTTTTCGGGTCGGTAAGTTCGGGAAATTCGTTCAAAACGTCGGTCATTTCGTTGCCACGTTCTCCGCAACCGACGTAAACGATTATATCGGCGTCCGCCCACTTTGCGAGTTGGTGTTGAACTACCGTCTTTCCGCTACCGAAAGGTCCCGGAACTGCCGCAACACCACCCTTTGCTATCGGGAATAACGTATCTATTACTCTTTGCCCCGTAACCATAGGCATATCGGGGGTTAATTTCTCTTTATACGGTCTTGCCTTTCTTACAGGCCAACGTGTAAGCATACAAACGTCCTTGTCGCCTACTTTTGCAACCGTTTCGGTTATATTAAAATCTCCTTCTTTTATAAAAGTGATTTCTCCGCTTAATCCGTACGGCACGAAAATCAAATGCTTAACGATAGGCGTTTCTTGAACGAAACCTATTTCGTCGCCCGATACAACCTTGTCGCCGACTTTCTTCGTCGGGGTAAAGTGCCACTTCTTTTCGTGGTCGAGATTGTTTACTTTGATTCCACGGGTTATTCTGTCGCCGTAGAGATTTACCAAGGTAGTAAGCGGTCTTAATATACCGTCGAATATACCTTCGATAAGTCCGGGGGCGAGTTCTACCGACAACGGATACCCCGTCGATATTACTTCGTCGCCTACGCCGAGCATAGACGTCTCTTCATAAACTTGAATAGACGCTTTGTCGCCACGGAGTTCGATTATTTCACCCGTTAAACCTTTTTCGCCGACTTTGACGACGTCGTACATTTTGGCGTCCGCCATATTTTCGGCAACGATTAAAGGTCCGGATATCTTAACGATTCTTCCTGTCATTTTCTTTCACCTTTATTTTCATTAAACAATATGTCAAGTCCGAGTGCGTTTTCCATCTCTTCTTGCAACTTTTTATACGCATATCCGTTTCCGCCTTTTTCGGACGGTATCGGAAGTACGATAGGATAGGGAGATTCAAGCATTCTTTTTAATAAATCGTCGAGTTCGACTGCCAAGTCGTCGGATAAAAATATAACCTTGTAGGTCTTGGCAAGTTTCTTTAACGTCGCTTTCCCTTCTTCTACGCTTTGCACGGGATACGCATCGACACCGCCCGCCTTAAAAGCAAGCGAACTTTGTCCCATAGATATTATCGCCAAATTTCCGTTCATAGCGTTATCCTTTCCCGAATTTTATCGGGAGTAAGTCCTGCCGACTTACATATAAGTATCGTTTTCACCTTTTCGGTTTCTCTGTATTTTTTAAGGGCGTACATTATAAACGGAATTTGTCCCGTCGCTTCGTATTTTACGCTTTCGGTCGATTTTAACGGATACTCTTTTAGCATCTTTTCCGCCTGTATAAGCGGTTTATTGCCCTTTTTCTCCTTGACCGCCACCGTCAATACGTCTAAAACGTCCTTGCCCGTAAACCTTGAAAATATCTTATTTTCGTCGAGAGTTTTTATTACGGCAAAATCACCTTTTACAAGTTCTCCGCCCTGTAAATATTGAACGTCGGTTTCGCCGTCTGCACTTCTTAAACACGCAAAGATATTTTGACAGTCTATTTGCCTTTTGACTATTCTTCTTAATATTTTATCCTTGACCGATTTAAGCAAATACGAATAATACCCTTTGATAAATTCAAAGGAAATATCCTTGCCCGTCGCAACGCCTTTTTTGAAAAGTTCTTCCGCCGATTTATATGATAGATAAATCTCGTTTTTACCGTCTTTACCTTTCAATATCTCGTCGAGTTCTTTTTCGCCGTACCTTCCGACCGCAAACGGTACGGTTAAACTTCCGTTTAAGTATTTTTGTCTTAATAGGACTTCGGCGTTAAAAAAGTCGTTTTTAATAAGGAAAAAGTCAAGAAGTTCGTCGGAAGACGAATATGTTTTTATAAAAGAGAAAAGTTTATCCTTTTCTTGTGCCGTTATCTCTTCCGCCGTATCGTCTTTCGCCCCGCTACCGTAGTTTTTGTCTTTCAAGATTTTAACGCACGATAAGTAATCGGGTGCTTGTATAAGTCCCGACAACACGTCTTTGCCTAAAAGTTCGCTTTCTTTACTTCTCGCTATTCCGTTTACAAAGGATATATCGTAAGCCATAATCAAAACAATTTATCGGCAACTTCTTTTCCGTATTTCTCTTTTGCCGACTTTAATAAAGACTTATACGTCAAGTCTTTATCGAATTTTTTACCGGATAAAATAATACCGCCGTCAAACTTGCCGTTCTTTTTCAGGGTAAGCGAAAGTTTTTTTATGCCGTCAATTTCCAAAACTTGCTTTTCTGAAAGTTTGGAATTTTCGGATAAAATCACTTCGTCGCCTTCTTCGGCGTATTTCATTATCAAAGAAGATATAAGTCTAAGTTCGCTTTCTTCGTCCATATCTTTCAAGCGGTCGTAAACCCTACAAAAAACCGAATCGATTATACCGTTTTTTGCGTTTAAGATAATTTTCTTTCTTTCAAGACGCAAGTCGGCGTTTCTTCTTTTAATTATTTCTTCGGCTTCTTCTTTGATTATTTTACGTTGTTTTTCTTTTTCCGTCGCCAAATCTTCGTTGACCTTTTTTATAAGGTCTTTTTCGTAATCGGTCGCCAAAGACACTATGGTTTTTGCCTTATCTTCCGCACGGTTTATTATCTCGACGGTCAAATCTTTCTTTTCGCTTTCCATATTAGAAATTCAACATAATTCCGAGAACGAGAGCCAAAATCGCATAGAATTCAATCATTGCGGGGAATAATACGTACTTACCCGAACCCTCGCTGTTTTTACCTATCGCATAGATACAAGCAGATGCGGTTATACCTTGTAAAATTGCGGATAACATACCCGTAATACCAAGTCCTATCGCTGCGGCAAATACCGTCCAACCGAGTGATAAATCCATACCCGGCGTTAAAGACGCTATCTTCATTACCGCAAGAACGAAACCGTAAATACCTTGAGTCGCAGGTAAAAGAGTTAAAACTATGATTTTGGAAAATTTCTTTCCGTCTTCACTCATACCTCCCGCTGCCGCAGCACCCGTCTTATAAAGACCGAACGCCGAACCCGCACCGCAAAGTATCATACAAAGTGCCAAACCGATTGCTCCTACTACTAATCCGTCCATTTTTTTAGTCCTCCATTTTAATCTTTGAAATATATATAATCGTTAATACTTCCGAGCGGAGTGAAAAGTTCACCTTCGCCCTCGTAAAACCTACCGAAAAACTCGACGTATTGAAGTCTTGAATCGTGAATATACGCACCGAGTAGACTCATCGCCAAGTTAAAGAGATTTCCGACGATAATTACTATTACGCCGGCAATTATTCCCACTATCCCTTTCGGGAATAAAAGTTCTATCCCGAGTTTATTCGTAAATATAGACGCTATTTGCGCACCCGAAAGCATAAGTCCGTATAACCTTGCATAACTCAAAATGTCCGAAAGATAATTTATTATTCCGTATGCCGAAGTAAATACTTTGGTAATTTTATTAAATCCTTTTTCGGTTATTCCGTTAAGCAAAACGCCGAGTCCTATGCCGATAATCGCCGTATAGCCGAATATTTGAGTTAATATTCCGTTCTCGGTCGCCATACCGAATACCGCAAAACAAAACGCTATAAGTCCTATCGCCCAAACTATTCCGCCGAATATTCCGTCTAAATATTCGCCCCTTTCGAAATGAACGATTGCTTTTAATATCAAACTCACCGCAATTTGCAGTGTGCCGAGTCCCAAACACCAAAGTAGCATCGACGGAACGGATATGCCCGCCACCATAGACATTGCGTTTATTGCGTCTATGTGATTATAATAAAAGTCGTTATAAGGTTGACCTAAAACCGTCCTTAATATCGCAAACCCGAACACACTGTCGAAAAGAAGTCCGAAAATTATCGCAAATACTCCGCCGTAGGCAAATACCCTTGCCATACGGTTAA
>JAZRYO010000075.1:0-8395 GCA_045600785.1 Christensenellaceae bacterium
AAACGACGATATTTATTCAGTCGCAAGTTCCGGAACTTTGCGAACTTTCGTTTTACTATATGAATTTGGTTACCGTTTCAAGACTTCAAAGAAACCCGACGGTTAAAAGCGAAATACAAATGAGAAACTTCGAAACGAGTATCCCCGTAGGGTTTTTCACTTATCCTATAAGTCAAACGGCGGACATTACGGCGTTTAAGGCTAACGTAATACCCGTCGGCGAAGACCAACTTCCCATGATTGAACAAGCGAGGGAAATAGTCCATAAATTCAACACCGTTTACGGAGAAGTTTTGGTAGAACCGAACGCCGTACTTCCAACGAATAAGGCTTGTTTAAGGCTTCCGGGGACTGACGGTAAAGCAAAAATGAGTAAATCTATCGGCAACTGCATATATCTCACGGACAAGACCGAAGAAGTCAAGCAAAAAGTAATGAGTATGTACACCGACCCCGACCACATAAAACTAACCGACCCGGGAAAGATTGAAGGCAATACGGTATTTACCTATCTCGACGCATTTTCGACGGACGAACACTTCCGAAAATTCTTGCCCGAATACAAAAACTTGCAAGAGTTAAAAGACCACTACAAGCGTGGCGGACTCGGGGATATGAAAGTCAAAAAATTCTTATTCGAAGTTTTGGAAGACACCTTAACTCCGATTAGAGAGAGAAGGGCAAAATACGAAAAAGACATTAAGGGCGTTTACGAAATTTTAAGACAGGGTTCTTTGACTGCCAAAAAGGTGGCGGAAAAGACCTTGGAAGAAGTCAAAAACGCTATGAAAATAAATTATTTTTCGGATAGTGAACTTATTAAAGTTCAAAGTGAAAAATATAATTGACAAATCGAAAGGAATTTATTATACTTAAAATCAAATAAAACAAGGTGGAAAAAACTATGGCAAACGAAGTTAGCGAAGAAAAGACCGGTTTTACCCTAACAAAACCCAAAAATCTCGACGAGATTTTAGAAAAGATTTGCGTTAAAAGGGGTAGAAAACTTATCTACAAACCTAACGATATTTTGGTGTCGGTAAGTTTATCGGTTGTCGGAACGGACAAGTCCAACGAAGAAAAAATCCGTGTTAAAGATATTTTGGACGCCGAAATCAAAGAAGGCGTTAAACTCGGATATTTAGATAAGTTCGACGGACTTAAAGCAAGTGAAATCAAAGAAGAATACGAAAACGACGTAATTTACGAGTTTGCCGAACAAGAGTTCAAAAGAACGGGACTTGTTTTAGACGGCGACAAAGTTAAAGTTTACGTTTACGACTGGGACATGTCCGCTTGCCACCACGTCGGTTATGCCGAAGGTGAAGACATCGAGAAGATTAAACCCTATCTTACGAATAAAGACCTTTACAGTTTTGACGTTTGCGGAATTATCACGGGCGGAAAATTCAGAAAGGTTGTAAAGGACGAAAAGGGTAAAATTACCGTTGAAAAAGGAAACGACGGAAAGTTGGGACTCGAACTCGACGTTACGATAATTTCGAGAATAGACTAAATATATTTTTATGTAAAATTACCGCAATTTTCTTTTGGAAAGTTGCGGTAATTTGTCGTTTTAGGCAAAATTTTTTTGTAAAAAGGCGATAAAATGAATAAGGTCGAAGATAAAAAATCTTTTGAAAAATTAGAAGAAATCCCCAACCTTGACAGAGTCTTTCAAACGGCGACTTCAAGCAACGGGAAAAAAGTAAACATAGTTTTCGAGATATTAAAGGGCAAGATTTTTACGATAATAATGTCCTTGATATTTTATTTAATTCAAGCCCTTCCCGTTTACGTTATACCGATTATAACTTCTTTGGTTATCGACGATAAGATACGCCGACAAAATAGTCGTTATGAAAACGGCGAAATAGCCGAATACGGCAATTAGCGACAACTTATGGCAAAAAAAGGCAAGTTTTACGAACTCAAAAAAATGAACGATTTGGCAACCGAAGAAATGGAGTAAAGGCTAAAAAAAGTCAAATAAACAGGGCGTCGTCGCAATTCCCTTTTAGGTGCGACGACGCCGTTTTTCTTTTCTAAATAAAATATTCCCAAAATTCACTTTTCGTTTAAGGCGGATATAAGTGCGGATAAAAGTTTTCCGACGTCACTTGGCTCGGCGGAAGCTAAAAGTTTTTCCAAAATCTCGGTTTTTTCTCTCTTTTCCATAACCTTATTATGAATAATCCGACGATTATTATACAATCGACAAAATTTCTTAAAATGCGTGTAATATAGTCATACGAAAACAAAAATTTATGTTGATAAAATGGTATAATTGAAGAAAAAAAAGGAGAGAGAAAAATGGACAAACACACTATCGTAATACTTGAAGATAACAAACAGAGATTAAGTGAAACAAAAGACGCATTTTTAAGTTCGGGAAAATTCGAAGTCGTAGGTTTTAGCGGGGACGGAGAAGAAGGGGTAAAGTTAGTAGAAGAAAAAAAGCCCGAATATCTTTTGACCGATTTAATATTAAATAATTTAGACGGACTCGGCGTCGTCGAAAGAGTTAAAGGTACGGGCGTTAAAATTATAGTGTCAAGCGTAATAAAAAGCGAAGAAATAATAAACGGTTGTATAGAAAAGGGTGCGTCTTATTTTATTGCAAAACCCTGCCCTTCGGACGTTTTGGTAAAGAGAATAAGCGAACTTTTCTTATCGAATAAGCAAGAAGCCGAAAGCGTCGAAGTAAAGGTGGTAAGACATGGCAATTTAGACGAGAAGATAAGCAAAATTTTTATATCCGTCGGTATTCCACCGCACATTAAAGGATACGGCTATTTGCGTGAAGGAATTCGTTTGGCCGTCGAATCCCCCGACGTTATAAATAACATAACTAAAAAACTGTATCCTATGATAGGCGAAAAATATCAAACGACGCCGAGTAAGGTTGAAAGGGCGATACGGCACGCAATAGAAGTTGCTTGGTCAAGGGGTAGGATTTCGAACATTAACGAACTTTTCGGCGTGCAGACTTATTTGACGGGCGAAAAGCCGACGAACGGCGAGTTTATTGCGCTTATTGCCGACAAAATGCTACTCGAAGAAAGAGTGGTTTGACAACCCATAAAAAAAAGTATAAAAAAATCTAAAAAAAATCAAAAAAACAGTTTACAAATTCATACAATATGTCTATAATAATTCCGCAACTTAAAAAGTGGCGGAATTTTATTTGGAATAATAATATATAATGAACGGGGAAATATTATGAAGTACGTTAAATGCCCGAGATGTGAACTTAATTATATGCAAGAAACCGAAGAGTACTGCGACGTTTGTAAAGCCGAACTTAAAATCGGACCGCAAATCAAGTTCGTATCGCTTGACGATGACGACGGTCAAATTTTATGTCCTATATGCAAAAGGAACTTTATCGACGAAGACGAAGAAATGTGCGAAGAGTGTAGAGAACGTTTAAGTCAAGAAGAAGAACAAACGGAAGCCGAAGTCGATTCGGAGAACGACGAAGGTTGGAGAGATTATCTCGACGAAGACGAAAAGGAAGCGATGTCGACTACCGGCGACGACGAAGAAGAAATGTTATCGCTATCAAAACTCGAAGAAGACGAAGCAAAAGAACTTTTCGACGACGAAGAAGAAGAGGACGACGCCGACTATTACGAAGACGAAGTAAAAGACGATGACGACGACTTTGAATATATCAAAGACCTTGA
This sequence comes from Christensenellaceae bacterium, assembly GCA_045600785.1. Classification (GTDB taxonomy): domain Bacteria; phylum Bacillota; class Clostridia; order Christensenellales; family Borkfalkiaceae; genus UBA10281. The sequence goes on from JAZRYO010000075.1 coordinate 3,690, forward strand.
CGGTTTTGACGAAGACGACGACGACGAAGATGACGACGACGAAGACGACGACGATGAAGAACTTTAAGGTATAAAAAATATATTTTCGGTCGATAATTGAAATATGATTAAACCGACCAAGGATATATCCGCCGTTAAATCGGCGATAAAAAGCATTTTATATAAAGACGTTGAAGTAAAAGTAAATTTGGGAAGAAACAAATACGCCCTGTATAGCGGAAAACTTACGGGCGTCTATCCCGCACTTTTTACCGTTTCTCCAAACAACGAACAGTATAAAGGCAAAACGAGTTTTTCATATTCCGAAGTAATGTGTGGAAACGTCGTTATAAAAAACATAGATTAAATCCGCTTAAAAATTTTAAGCGGAATTTTTTTAACTTTTTTTATTTTATGACAAGCATTTGTCATATTATAGTATATATAATTGCGTTGTAAAACAAAAAAGGAGATAAAAAAAATGAACGAATACGGCGCAGTTTATAACGGAGCAATTTACGGCAACAAAGAAAGTCAATATCAAATGGCGGAGAAATTTTATTACGGAATAGGGGTTCAAAAGAATGTGGACATTGCGGAAAGTTGGTATAAAGAAAGTGCCAAAAGGGGACACGTCGGCGCAAAATATATGTTAAGTTATATTTATCTCAACGGAATTAACGGCGAAACCGACCAAAAGAAAGGTATGAAATTTTTAATAAGTTCCGCAAAGGGTAAATGTTTAAGTGCGATTTTACTTCTTGCCAGAAATTACTTTTACGGCATAACCGTCGAAAAGGACGAAAAAAGGGCGGTTAAACTTTGGAAAAGCGTCAGCGGATTAAAAACGGGCGAAGCGGAATATTATTTGGGACTTTGTTATAAAAACGGTATCGGAGTTAAAAAAGACGTCATATTGTCCGAAAGACACTTATCGGTCGCAAGGCGTCAAGGATACGGATTTGTCGATATCCCGAAAAGAGAAATTGTTCTTGCATAAATAATGTTCTAAACCTATTGTATTCGGCATAGTAATATAGCGACGATAAAAGGAGATAAAAAATGAACGACGCTATGAAATATACCGAAATGCTTGATATGGAAGTATCGTCTTGCGACGTTATCGTAAGACCTAAACGGAAAAAGAGAAAAGACGGCAAAGAAAGAGTTATAGCCCTTGTAAACGGTGCGGACGAAAACAAAGACGAAGAAAAAAAGGACGAAAAACCCGAAAACGAAAAGAGAAAAAACAAAAAATTCAAATTCGACTTCGTTTATGCGGAAGGGGTTGCGGTATTTTTACTCGTCGTCGGCATTTTGCTTACGAATATATTTTGGGCGGACAGCGGAATAAACACCGTATTTAAGAAAGCCTTCGGCGTGCAAAACGAAAGCGTTGACGACAGAACGTATTTGAGTTTTTCGGCAAAGTCGCCGTCGTCGGAACTCGCCATAAAAATCGAAGAAGGCGTAATGACGTTTAGCGGAAAGGGAACTATGTATCCCGTTTGCGACGGAACGGTATCTATGGTCGAAAACGTTGACGGGAAATACCGTTTGACGATAACGCATAGCGACACCTTCAAAACGGTGGTTGACGGACTTCAATATTCGTACGTCGAAAAGGGCGACGCCGTTTATAAGTATATACCTATCGGCTACGTTGACGGACAAAACGCAACCGTTTCGATGTTCGAAAAGGATAGCCTTTTGACAAATTATATAGTAGAAGACGGAAACGTGATTTGGGAAGTATAAAGTGAAAGGGCTTAAAATAAGCGTACACCCGTTATTCATAATACTCGGAATATACTTTGCCGTAACAGGCAGAGTATTTTCTTTTTTGGCATATTCTTTTTCTTGTATCGTTCACGAACTCGGACACTCGATTGTTGCCGAAAAGTCGGGCTATAAGTTAAAAAAACTTACTTTAATGCCGTACGGGGCAGTAATTAAAGGGGATATTAAGGGGATAAACTTAAAAGACGAAATAAAAGTCGTTATCGCAGGACCTTTGGTCAATTTATGCGTCGCACTTTTTTTAGTCGGGGTATGGTGGCTTTTCCCAGACGTTTATCCATATACCGACCTTGCGGTAATATCGTCGGCGTCTTTGTTTATTGTAAACCTTATTCCTGCGTATCCGCTTGACGGCGGACGGCTACTACTTCTTATCTTAACCGAAAAAATGCAACGGAAAAAAGCCGAAAGGGTAGTTAAGTTCGTCGGCGTTATAATTGCGGTTATGCTTTTGGGACTTTTCGTTTTCTCGCTTTTTTCGACGCCGAATGTCACGATAATATTATTCGTCTTGTTTTTGGTCGCAGGGCTTTTCGACGGCAACAAAGACAACTCGTACGTAAGGATACGGGACGTTTACTCGGCAAAAAACTTATGCAAGGGTAAAGAGATAAAGTCGATAGGGGTTAGCAAAGATTTTACCGTCAAAGAACTCTATTCGATTTTAGACAAAGGGCAAATATATTTCGTCTTCGTTTTCGACCAAAGCGGTAAACTTATTAAGGTTTTAAGCCCCGACGACGTTAAAAATGCGATAGAAAACAAGGGTTTGTACGAAAAAATAATCTAAAATACGCTAAAATTCGTAAATCTATTGACAAATTATCCACAAAAGAATATAATAAACGTAGTAAAAGGGCGAAAGTCGAAGGAAAGGTGTATTATGAAAATATATAAAGTTGTTCCGTGTCCGGGACAAATCGTTGCAAAAAACGAAACGTTAGTTGAAAAATCGATAGCAAACTTTTCCAACCTTATAATGCAAGAATCTGTTAACGGTTGGACTTTGGTATCTTCGATGCCTATCGAAGTATTGAAAAGGTCAAGCGCAAAGTCGGGCGTTTCTTATAATGCTTTAGTCTTCGTAAGAGAAGAACATAAAGAACATTCTAAACCCGAAGCAAACGACTGATATTACGTTTAAGACAGCAATATTAACTGTGTTCCGAAACGGAGCACAGTTTTTTTTGTAAAACTTGTTTTTTTATCGTCATATTGACAATATGTCAATATGTGTTATAATGTTTTCGGAAAACAAGTGGAGAGTGTTATGAATAAAGAAATTATTGTTTTAGACCAGTCTATTCGCTTAATAAAGAAGACTATTTTTCTTTAACCGATATTGCACGGTATAAAAATCCCGAAAGAACGTGCAAATTTTGTTTACGCAAGCGAAGCAGACGTGTTGAACGTGGCGTTATTCGGTTTGACCGCAAAAGAATGGCGAGAACAAAACTCCGACAAAAAGGGCAATATAAGAGACTATGCCGACGTTGTACAACTTGTTTGTCTTTCTAATCTTGAAAACTTAAACGCCTTTTTAATTGAACGGGGCAAACCGCAAAGCGAAAGAATAGTCGAATTAAACGATATGGCGATAAAACAAATGAAAGTTCTCCAACAAAATACGGATAAGTTATCGGACAAAAGCGATTGAGTGAAAGCCGTTTTGTCTTGACAGTTTTTGCGTGGTGTGATACAATTAAAAAAAGGAGTTTAATTATAGAATAATTAAATCGGTTAAAAATGAGAGTAGCGATAATAGGGCTTGGAATAATTTCCGAAATGCACGTAAACGCCCTTAAAAAAGCGGGACAAAAAATAGTTGCGATTTGCGATACCGACGAGAAAAAACTTTTTTCGGCGAACGAAAAGTATTCGCTTAATGCGAAAACGTATCTAAACTACGTCGATATGTTTAACGGCGAAAAAATAGACGTCGTTCATATATGTACGCCACACTATTTGCACGAAGAAATGGTTGTCGAAGCGCTTAAACGGGATATAAACGTCATTTGCGAAAAACCGCTTGCGATAACCGAACGCCAACTTAAAAACATAAAACAAGCGGAAGAAAATTCAAAGGCGAGTTTAGGCGTCGTTTTTCAAAACAGATATAACGAAGCGGTCGAATACGCCAAAAAATATTTTAAGGGCGAAGAAATCACTTCGGCTTACGGCGAACTTTGTTGGAACAGGGGCAAGGACTATTACAGTCTTGCCAAATGGCGTGGAAGAAAAAAGACCGAAGGCGGTGGAGTTGCGATAAACCAAGCGATACACACTCTTGACTTACTCTTTTATTTTTGCGGAAATCCGACGTCGGTCGTTGCGCATAAATTCAACGATAACTTAAAAGGCACGATAAACGTCGAAGAAACGGCGTTTGCTATATTTTCGATAGGCAAAACGGGCAGAGTGATATTTTCTGCGACCAATGCAGGACAAGACTCTATCCCGATAAGAATATCGTTAAAGAGTAAAAATAAGTCTTTGGAACTTTTAGGCAATGCCGTAATTAAAGGCGACAAACTCATTACGTTTACGGGCGAGAAACCGACGGGCAAGATAGAGTGGGGTTCGAGCCACGACAAACTCATTTACGATTTTTACAACAAATTAAAACGCCACCAAAAATTACCGATAGGATTTTCCGACGGAGAAAGGGCGACGAAGGCAGTAATTTCTATATATAAGTCTAACGGCAAGAACGTTAAAATAAATTAAGGAGATATTATGGCAAACGAATTATACGCTAAATGGCTTGAACTTACCAAAGACGAAAAAGTGCTTTTCGACGAACTTAAAAAAGTCGAAGGCAACGACAAAGAGATAGAAGACAGATTTTATAAAGACCTTGAATTCGGTACGGGCGGACTTCGTGGCAAGATAGGTGCGGGAACTAACCGTATGAACGTATTTACGGT
>JAZRYO010000076.1:0-7599 GCA_045600785.1 Christensenellaceae bacterium
CGTCGAGTCCGCCTATATGGGACGTAAATTTACACTTTGAAAAATATAAAACGTGTGCGAACATAGAAGATGAAGTCGTCTTTCCGTGACAACCGCAAACACCTACGACTTTATTGAAATTTTCTGCAACGAGTTTGAGAAGTTCCACCCTTTTTATAACGTATTTATTCGTTTTTCTTGCGAATTTAAGTTCGACGTTTTCTTCGTCTATTGCATCGCTATACACTACGACGTCGGCGTTTTCCACGTTTTTTTCGTCATGGAAAAAACTTACGCTAATACCGTTTCTTTTTAAGTCGCTAATAAAACAAGAATTTGAAATGTCGCTTCCGCTAACCGAAAAACCAAGCGATTTAAGATATTTACAAAGTGCGCTCATACTAACTCCGCCCACTCCTATAAAGTGAACGGATAAATTAAAGTTATTTATTTTCATACCAAATTATATGATTTTTCGGCGATTTTCTTTACAAAAATTACTTTTTTCTCTCAAAATAGTATATTTTTTCAAAAAACTATTGTAAATTTAACAAAAATAGTGTATTATAAAGGCGATAGTGATATCAAATATGATAAGGTGGTTAAAAAAGTGAAAATTTCTGACGTTAGGGTACGTATCGTACAAAAAGATGACAGTAAACTTAAAGCAGTTGCTTCGATTACGATTGACGAATGCTTTGTTATTCACGACATTAAGATTATTGAAGGAAATGAAGGATTATTCATTGCTATGCCTTCGAGAAAGACTAATGAAGGCGAATACAAAGATATCGCTCATCCTATAAATACCGAAACAAGACAAGAAGTTATCGAAGCAGTTTTAGACGCTTATAAAGTCGAACTCGCAAAATAATTAAAACAAAAAAACGGCTTTTGCTTTCAAGCAAAAGCCGTTTTGATTTTACAAAAATTTAAGTGCGTTCGTCGTAAATATTTTATTTGCATAATCTTCGTCTTTTTTAGCGACTTTCAAATATGCCGATTTCATAAAATTTTCTCTATGCATATGATAGTCGCTCCCGACAAAATCGACGAGTTTATTTTTCAAAAGAAGTTTTACGAACTTCTTTTCTTTTGCACCCGATTTACCGATTATCGACGACGCATTGACTTGAATAAGCGCACCGACAGCCTTTGCCGATTTGACGTTTTCGACTGTTCTGAAATATTCGTATCTCTCAACGTGCGCAATTACGGGAATAAAACCGAGTAGGTCGATATTATAGCACACTTCGTCAATTCCCACGTCGTTATAATACGGAAATTCTATCAAAATATACTTCTCGTTCGAAAGCGGTATAAAATTCCCGTTTTTAATATCGTGAAATAAATTTTTGTAAAGGGTTATTTCCCGTCCTAAATACAGTTCAACGGGAAGATTTTGTTCCTTACATTTATTTTTAAGTTCAATAAAATTCTCTCTTATCTTCTCGTCGGCGACTTCAAAAATTCCATGTCTTAAATGCGGAGTTAAAATAATCTTATCAACCCCTTGAGAAAGTTCTTCTTTTATCATTTTTAACGACGTTTCGATAGAATCCGAGCCGTCGTCAACCGAATGAATAATATGAGAGTGAATATCGACCATAATTACCCCTTGTTCTTAATTCCTTTTTCTTTTCTAATTTCCAAAACTTTCTTTTCGTATCCTATATTCTTAGGTTTGTAAAAAACTTCGTCTTTTATACTGTCGGGAAGATACTGTTGTTCGACGTATCCGCCATAGTCGTGCGGATATTTATATTCGTGGCTTTTAGATTTTGCGTCGGAATCTGCAAATACGGCGTTTCTGACGTGCATAGGCACGGTATCGTCTTTACTGCTTTCCGCCACCCTTTTTGCTTCGTCCATAGCAATAACTACCGAATTCGACTTCGGCGCTTCGCAAACGTAAATTATGGCTTCCGACATAGGAAGTAAGCCTTCGGGATAACCCATATGAATAAACGCCGTTAAGGCACTCGTCGCAACTACCAAGGCGTTCGGGTCAGCCATACCGACGTCTTCGGACGAGTGTGCGATTAAACGCCTTAAAATAAGTAGTGGGTCGCATCCGCCCGAAATAAGTCTATGTGCATAATATAGCGCAGCGTCGCTATCGCTTCCACGAAGGGACTTGCAAAACGCCGAAAGCATATCGTAATATCCGTTTTCGTCGTATGAAAGTGCCTTTCTTTGAATAGATTCTTCGGCGTCTTTAAGTTTAACGTGGACCTTTCCGCTATCGTCCGCTTCCGTAGTCAAAACGGCAAGTTCCAAAGCGTTATACGCCGTCCTTAAATCACCGCCCGACATATTCGCTATATGGTCGTAGGCGTCTTCATCGACTTCTACGTCTAAAAGTCCGTATCCGTTCTTTTCGTCTTTTACTGCGTTTTTAAGGGCGGATTTTATTATATCTTCGTCGAGTTTCTTAAATTCGAAAACACGACATCTCGAAACGATTGCAGGCGTCATCGACGCATAAGGGTTTTCGGTAGTCGAGCCTATAAAAATTATCGTTCCTTGTTCGATAGCGGGAAGCAAACTGTCCGACTGCGTTTTAGAAAAACGGTGGCATTCGTCTAACAGTAAGTATGTTTTTTTACCGTACATTTTCAAAGAATCTCTCGCTTCGTCAACTGCCTTTTTAACGTCGGCAACACCGCTTGATACTGCGTTTAATTTAACAAAATTACCACTCGTCGAATTTGCGATTATATTCGCAAGAGTCGTTTTCCCCGTTCCCGGTGGTCCCCAAAAAATACAACTGCCTAAATTATCCAAAGAGATTGCCCTACGAAGTAAACTTCCGTCTTTCGCTATATGCGATTGTCCTAAAAATTCCTTTATCGTATTCGGACGCATTCTCTCGGCAAGCGGTTTATTTTTCGTTTTATTCTCTTTTACCGTGTCGAATAAATCGTACATAATTTTACTCCGAATTTTATAAAATAAAATATGAAAAAATTCTTAAAAATTTTTCTTCTAATCATTGTCGTTTTAATAATGGTTTTACTCGCCGTTAAACCCGAAATATTCATAAAAAGCGTATCTTTCGGTATTAAACTTTGGGCTATCGTCGTTCTTCCGTCTTTACTACCGTTTTTCTTTTTAACTTCGCTATCTTCAATCCTTGGAATAACCGAACTATCTGTAAAGTTTTTCAAAAAACCGTGCGAAAAACTGTTTAGAACAAGTGGAATATCGGCGTATTGTTTTTTTATGAGTGCAATCTCGGGATATCCCGTCGGCGCAAAGATTATCAAAGACTTATATGAAAGCGGAATAATCGACGAAAAAGAAAGCACGAAAATGTCGACCTTTTGTTCGACTTCCGGACCGCTTTTTATAATCGGTAGCGTGGGCTACGGTATGTTTAACGACAAGTCGGTCGGGTATATCATTTTACTTTCACATCTTTTATCCGCCGTCTTTTGCGGAATTATTTTCGGGAGAATAATAAAAAGCGAAATAAAACCGACCGTGTTGATAAAAAAAGAAAACGAAGGAAACGTTTTATATTCTCTCGTCTATTCGTCGGTAGTAAGCGTTGCCGTCGTCGGCGGGTTTATAAGCATTTTTTATATGCTTGCCGACGCCGTATCATACCTTAAACTTTTATTACCTTTACAAAAACTTTTAGGTCTGATTTTAGACGAAACGACGGTAAACGGAATTACTTTGGGACTAATCGAATGTACTAAAGGTTGTCAAATTCTATCCACCGTTAAAAACTTAAAATTGTCCGTTCCTTTTTCGACCTTTTTAATATCTCTCGGCGGACTTTCAGTTCTTTTTCAGTCGTCGTCATTTTTGTCGTCCGCAAAAGTAAATATGAAAATATTTTACTTGTCAAAACTTATGCAAGCCGTAATTTCTTTTTGTCTTGCAAGCCTATTTCTACTTTTTATTTAACAAACTAATAATCTCTTTCGGCAAAATACCGTCGAGATGATCATAAGACGCTATCTTTTCCCTTGCAAGCGTAGAACTTATATTTTTATATTCTTTTGGGCAAGGAATAAAAACCGAAACAGTCTTATCGTAAAGGGCTAAATTTTTTTCGTTCATATCGCTTTCGTAAATATAATCTTCTTTATTTCTTATGCCCCTGACGGTATAAACCGTGTTCTCTTTTTTCAAAAGGTCGACCAAAAGTCCGTCGTGGTAAACAACCTTAACGCCTTTATATTTTTTGCAAACGGCTTGAATAAATTCAAGTCTTTTTTCTAACGAAAAATATGGCGTTTTGTCTTTGTTTATACAAAGTGCGACAACTACTTCGTCGAAAATATCCAAACTCTTTTGTAAAACGTACTCATGCCCCAAGGTAAACGGGTCGAAAGTACCTGCTAAAATACATTTTTTCATACTTGCCTTCCGAAAATATCGATAGTTGCAATACCGTAATTTCTCTCGTCTATTTTTTTAAGCCCCGAAAAATCTACGTGATTTCCACCGTGTTCGTATATTATAACACCGTTTTCAGTCAATAAATTACGGGTTTTTATTTCTTCTAAAATATCGTGAACGTCCAAAGCGTACGGCGGGTCTAAAAAGATTATATCAAAGGTTTTATCTGTCGATTTGACGAAAGACAATGCGTCTAAATCTATTACAACGCCTTTTTCTTTGACCATTTCCAAATTCGCTTTTATTAAGGATAGGCTTTCTTTCGAATTGTCAACGAAAACGACTTCGGACGCACCACGGGATATGGCTTCTATCCCCATATTTCCCGTACCCGAAAATAAGTCCAAAAATCTCGAACCTGCAATATCGGCTTGAAAAATATTAAAAAGGGCTTCTTTGCACCTGTCAGAAGTAGGACGAATATCCCGTCCCTTAAACTCTTTTAATACTCTGCCCCTGTGTTTTCCCGCAATTATTCTCATACGCTTTCTTCTATTAAATTCGTATATTTCGAAAAAAGACAACCGCAATAGTTTTGTCTATATAATTCGTACTCGTTCGAAATCTCGGTAGAACGCTTGAACCCGTTTTGTTTTTTGAAGTCGGACGGTAAAATTTTCACCCCAACGTCGCTTGCGATTTTTTCGCCGAGTTCGTTGATAAGTTCGGCGTTTTTATGCGGACTTACCGTCAAAGTCGAACAAAAATATTCAAACCCGTTTTCCTTGGCGTATTTTGCGGTTTCCAAAAGTCGCATCTTAAAACAAACTTCGCACCTTTTACCGCCTTCCGCTTCTTTTTCAAGCCCTTTTACCGCTTCGAAAAATTCTCTCGAAAAATATCTGCCTTCGATTAGCGGTACTTTCCCTTGATACTTGTCCGATAAAAATTTGCGTTCGGTTTCGAGTCGTAAATTATATTCTTCGCTTTCGGTAATATTCGGATTAAAGAAAAATACCGAAACGTCGAAAAATTCAACAAGTCTTTCTAAAACTGCCGTCGAACAAGGTCCGCAACAACTATGTAAAAGTAAAGTCGGCTTTTTATCAAGAGATTTTATAATCTCTTGCATTTTCAAATCGTAATTTTCTTTCATTTTCTATTAACGTTTAATTTAAGTCTTTTAAGTGCGTTTTTATCGTCCGCCAAAATTCCACCGCCCTTCGCAACCGAATATTCGGGTTCTTCGGACGTGTTGACCTTTATAGCAAGCCTATCTCTAACGTAGGTATCAAGCCCTAAAATTTGGGTAGTTCCACCCGAAAGATAAACGCCCGTCTTTCTTATTTCGGAGACGACTTCGGCAGGAAGTTTACCTATTAACATTTCGGCGACGTCGATAACCGTATCTACGATAGAAGATATCGGAACGCTTAAATCTTCGGTACTAATCGATACCGAACGGGAACGCCCCGTCGATACGTCAAGTCCGCTGACAATCGCCCTATTATTATCGTTTTCAATTAAACTGCCTATCTGTATTTTAAGTTTTTCGGCAGTTTGAACGCCTATCGTTAAACCGTATGAACGCTTGATAAAATCTATTATCAAAGCGTCGATATTTTTTCCGCCCATATCGGCACAAACGCCTGCGACTACGCCGTCCATAGTAACCGCCGCAACGTTGCTTGTGCCACCGCCGATATCGATAATCAAACAAGGATTAAAATCGTTTACGGGTGCGTCGATACCGAGTGCCGTAAGAAGCGGACTTTCGACGAATTTATAATCGTAAACGCCTACGTTTTTAAGTACTTTTTCGTATTTTTTAAGTTCTTTATTTTCAATTCCGCAAGGAACGGACATTAAAACTTCGGGACGAAAACTCAACTTTTTTAACGTAATTTTATTTAAGAAGTTTTCAAGCATTACGGTTGCCGTTTTTTCATCGTCGATATGCCCGTTTTTTATGGGATAAACGACTTCGATTGAATTAACCGTTTTGCCGACCATACGCTTCGCTTCCGTACCGACGGCTTTTACCCTTCTTCTGTCGGGCGAAATAGCAACGACGCTCGGTTCGGCTAAAACAATACCAGAACCCAATTGATATATGACGGTCTTGTCCGAACCCATATCTATCGCAACAATATTTTTCATTTCAAAAACTCCTCTAAATCTTCTTTTATTTCGCTTATAGGAAGTCCGACGATATTGTCGAAATCTCCTTCGTATCTCTTTACCAAATTAAAGCCGTCTTGAATACCGTATGAACCCGCCTTGCCTTGCCATAGTCCGCTTTTTAGGTACTCGTCTATATCGGCTTTTGTAAGACTGTTAAACTCAACGATGCTTTTAATAAACCCGCTTTCTCTTAAATTGCCCGACAAAAAAACGTATGCGGTATAAACTTCGTGTGTTTTCCCCGAAAGATTTTTGAGCATTTCTTCGGCTTCTTTTTCGTCTTTTGGTTTGCCTAAAATTTGTCCGTCTAAACTGACGACGGTATCCGCACCCAAAACGACAGTACTATGTTTGTCTTCAACTTTCGAGAAAACGTCTTGCGTCTTTTTTATCGCACAAGATAAAGCATATTTCTCGGGCGGAAGATTTTTATCTTCGATTTCTTCCTTGTCGCTTGGAATAACCGAAAACGAATAACCTTCACGAAGTAAAATATCTTTTCTTCTCGGCGAAGAACTTGCTAAAATTAAAGTTTTCATTTTTTTATCGCTTTATACTTTATATTTATAATATTACATTATAACGTAAAAAAAATCAACAGTTTTTATTAAAACTGCTGATTTTAAGTTTACAGAAGTTCGGGTAAATCTTCGCCCTTTTCTTCGGAAGATAATATTTGGTCCAAAAGCATTAAGCATCTCGGCAAATGATAAGGTCCTTTCCACATTGAACCTTTTTGGTCGTGGGACACCGTTCCGTCCCTATGCAAATATCCGTACCACTCGCCGTATTTCTTATCCGCAAAATGAGTAAATACGTATCTATGTACCTTTTTGAACCATTTTTCGTATTTCTTTTCGCCCGTTAATTTATACGCCGTCAAAGTCGCTATAAGCGCTTCGTTATGCACCCACCAAAGTTTCATATCGAATTCGAGTTGTTCGCAAGGACGGTCGAATAAATCTCTGAAATAATAAATTCCGCCGTATTTTTTATCCCAGCCCCTTTCAAGCGACCACTCTAAAATATTCAAGGCTTTTTTCAATAGTTCGTCGTCTTTATTTATATGGGCTTCGTTCA
>JAZRYO010000077.1:0-3791 GCA_045600785.1 Christensenellaceae bacterium
GGTCTATCATTATTATTGTGCCGTAAACGACAAAAACGAACGGTTTATCGCACTCGCAACGAGTGATTGATATTTTATTATAAATTTGACAGTTTAATAAATTAGGTGTATATTATATTTATAATTTAACGTTGGGGGAAAAATATGAAAAACGTTTATTATAAACTTTTGAAAGACTATGCAGACGGATTGATTTCGATGCAAGTTAAGTCTAAAGACAAGGCATTTCACGGCGGTATTTCCTGTCGTGCGTGCAAAATGATTCACGGTCGTACGCCCGACGCAGTTTACGGTTTTACCGTAATGGCGAAAATTACAAGACAAAAAAAATACGTTAAGGCTGCGAAAGACGCATTTAACTACGGCGACAATATGCTTTGCTCAGACGGTTCGCTATATAACGACGCACAGGCCGAGTGGCGTTGTACGACGGTATTTCACGAAGTAGCGGTAATCGAAGCACTTCGTGCAGGCAAGCACGTTTTTTCAAAAACCTTCATAAAGAAAATGGAAAGCCGTGCGCTTAAAATGGCGGAGTGGCTATATGCAAATTTAGACGAAAATAACCCCGCACATATCAACTATTCGGCGACCAACGGTTATGCGCTTGCACTTGCAGGTAATTATTTCAAAAACGAAAAATATTTAAGTCAAGCAAAGCACTTAATCGAATACGCTATGAAACACTTTACGGATAACGGCGTATTATTCGGAGAATGCACTCCGCACGACGCTATTTCGGATAAAAAGTGCCGTGGCATCGATATCGGCTACAATATGGAAGAATCAATTCCCGCTATTGTAAAATACGCTTACGAAGTCGGCGACGAAGAACTTAAAAACCGTCTTGAAAAAATACTTCTTAAAAACTTAATCTTTATGTTCCCCGACGGTGGTATCGACAACTCTTTCGGCAACAGAAATTACAAATGGACTTATTGGGGTTCGAGAACTTCGGACGGTTGCGCTACGGGACTTTTGCTTATGGCGGATAGAAATCCCGTATTTCAAGAAGCGGCGTACAGAAACGCCAAACTCTTGGAAAAATGCACGCATAACGGCTTATTATACGGCGGACCGCACTACTATGCACACGGCGAACACCCTTGTACTCATCACACGTTCGAACATATTAACGCACTTGCGTTCGTCGTCGAGAATATTGAGAGAAAATACTTAAAGCCGTTAAAGAACGTTTCGCTTCCTTCGGAAGTCGGAAATTACTCCAAATACTTCGAAGAGTGCAGAACGTATAAACTTAAAAAAGGCGACTATATGGCGACTATTACCGATTGCGACCATAAAAAAGTTTTATTAAACGGCAGTCCGACGGGTGCGACTTTAAGTGCATTATATCATAAAGAAATAGGTCCTATGATTATGGCGTCAACTACCCTTTACGTTTTAATCGAGCCTACTAATATGCAACAATGTACCGACCTTGAAAAACACCGTTCGCTTATGCCGAGAATAGAACTCGAAAAAGACGGAGTTAAATATTACTCGTCTTGCTATCCGTTCGCAAGCGTAAGCCACGAAAAGACAAAATCGAAAGACGTTGTTTCGGCAACGACCGGTCTTGCGGACAGATGGAACAGAAAACTAAACGGCTATAAACCGAAAATAAGTTATACGCTTACGAAAGCGGGCGTATCGATTAAAATCGAAAACTTAAAATCTTGCAAATACGTTTTACCGCTTATAAACGGCAACTGTACCGTTAAATTGGGAAGTATCGAAAGCAGGGACGATATATTCTTCTTGATCGGCGGATTTAACGCAAAAGAATACGTTATCCGTCCCGACAAAAACGGCAAGATAGAACTTAAAATCAACGCATAATTTCAATATAAACGCCCCGAAAGGCTTGATGTCTTTCGGGGCGTTTTAATTACCGTTATTATTTTAGAAAATAATTTTTACACCGCTTTTTTTCTTCCACAAAGTATCGTCGTTTAAGTGTTCCTTTCCGTCGTTGTAACCCATAGTGGCAAAATTCGTGTCGTTTTTAAGCATATTGTCTTCGCCGTTTACAAAACCTTCTATAACTTCGATTTTTTTGGCGTACGACTTAACCTTTCCGTCTAAATAGTGCATATTAAGTGGCCAAAGAGCACCTTCTCCATAGACTTCCAAAATTGCGTATTCGATTTTTTTGTCCTCTATTTGAAATCTAAATCCGTATGACGCCCCGACTTCGTAGCACGCTATCGACGGTTTAATTCCGCCCTTATGGATAAGCGTTTCTTCCGTTTTACCTTCATATTTTACTCTTATCTCCGCTTTAACCGTACTGTATGCGTCGTGCATCATAAGGTCCAAATACAGAACCGAACAGTTTTTTGTATTCTTGATTTTTTCTTTTAACGACGAATAAAATTCAAATCTGCCTTTCCACTCGTCGTCGTAAGCGTTCCCCGAACTTAAAATGCCCCTGCGGTATTTATTCCAAAGGTAATCGGAGTTTTCCTTAATCTTTTTATATCCGTTATAAATACCGTCTAACTTTTCTAAAAATCTACCGATATCATACGACTTCTTTTCGTAGGCGTTGAAAATTTCAACCCCGAGTCTTTGAGTTTCCAAAGAAAGCCTTATATCGCTTAAATAATCGTAAACGTCGGTTAAAATATCTTTAGACGTACCCGTTAAGTTTTTAAGTGCGCTTTCGATTTTTATAAAGGCATAATCTAATTGACTACGAAGTGCGCTTTTTATAAGGTAGTCGCTTTCGACCATTTTAGTTGCATCTAAATATCCACTCATAAAGATAGGAATTTGCAAAGACAAGATAATTCTTGCAATCTCCTCGTCGCCCCCGAAAACGTCTTTATAAAGGCAAACGGCGTCGTCAAAGCATTTTATCTTACCCGTCCATTTTTGCCCCGCATAAGCGATTATAGGCAGTTGCCCTTGATAAAAACTGCTTGCCCTTTCCCAACTCGTCATAAGTTTGCCGATAGGCGAAAATTTATCGCCGTATTCGGTAAGCGTATCGACGTTATAGGTAGAACCTGCGTTGTGCGCATAGGCGCAAATAATATATCTAAACCCGAGTTCGTCGTATATCCTTAAATTATCTCTTTTTACTCTATTCGTCCACTTTCCGCTAATTTCGTCGGTTATAAAACCGTACGACCAAGTACACATTATTATATCTCGTGGGAGATTTTTTGTTATATCGAAGTACTCGAAAAAGTCGTCCCACATCATCATTTCTTTACCTAAACTTTTACAAAGTTCGTGAGAGTGTAAAACGAGTTTTAGAAAAATCTCTTCCTTGCTTTCGCCACTAATAATTCTTTGCTTACATTTGTCGCAAATGGCAAGGTCGAAAATTTCGTCGTGCCCCATATGAATATACTTGCTGTGAAAAAGGCTACTGACTTCTTTGACGTATTCGTCCATAAATAAGGTAAGTTTTTCATTAGACGGACAACCGTTTTGTCCACGCTTGAATTTGGGATACCACCAACCCCTGCCTTCCTTACTGCAATCTTGAGTTTCGGAGAACTCGCCGAGTTCGTCGTAAGACAAAAATTTTTCCATATGTCCCAAGGTTTCAAATGCGGGGATAACGTCGAGTCCGAGTTCTTCCAAACTTAAAACTATATCTCTCATTTCGTCCATAGAATAACTTTCTTCTGCTTTCGTAAACGGCGTTAGGCTGGTCCTTACGCAGTTTTCAAGATATAGAATAATCGTGTTATAGCCGTACTTTACGGCGTATCTTCCCATTTCTTTAATAAATTCGGGATTCTCTTTTTGCCTACCCAAATCTAATTGAAGTG
>JAZRYO010000078.1:0-1906 GCA_045600785.1 Christensenellaceae bacterium
GCTATGAGAGGATAGACCTTATCAATTCGTTAAAGAAAAAATACGGACAAAACGTCGAAGAAATAAATGAATTTTTGAAAAACGCTAAAATCGAATACGAAAGATTAGTAAATTTTGACGAAGAGTATCAAAAGTTAGTCAAGTTAAAAAACGACGAAGAAAAAAGATATTTTGAATATGCGGATAAACTTTCTTTACTTCGTAAACAAACTTCTAAAAAATTTGAAGAAAACGTCAAGTCGGAACTTTACGACCTTGGTATGAGAAACGCTGACTTTTCCGTAAGTTTTGAAGAAAATTACGGAAATGGATACTCGGTAAACGGTAAAGATAAAATTGAATTTTTATTTACTGCAAACCTTGGTGAACCATTAAAACCGTTATCGAAAATAATAAGCGGTGGAGAAATGTCCCGTTTTATGTTGGCACTTAAAGTGATAATTTCTCATTATCAAGAAATATCGACTTACATATTCGACGAAATCGATTCGGGAATAAGCGGAAAAACGTCTTTAATTGTTGCCGAAAAATTTGCTAAAATCTCAAAAGATATACAAGTCATTGCAATAACACA
Organism: Christensenellaceae bacterium; assembly: GCA_045600785.1. Lineage (GTDB taxonomy): Bacteria > Bacillota > Clostridia > Christensenellales > Borkfalkiaceae > UBA10281. The sequence continues at coordinate 575 of JAZRYO010000078.1, forward strand.
TTCAGCGCAAATATGCGCATATTCGGACACACATTTCTTAATAGAAAAGTCGGAAACAGACGGAAGAACAAAAACCAACGTATATCCATTATATAAAGACGGTAAAATTAAAGAACTTATACGTCTTTTAGGTGGAAACGATACGAGTTCGTCGGCTAAAGACCTTGCTTCAGATTTAATTAAAAATGCCGAAATTTACAAAAAATCATTAAATAACGCTTGATTAAAAGGCGTTATTTTTTTATTAGAATAAAACCTTTTATTTGGCACATACTTTTTCTCGTAAGGCTTGGAGGTTTTATGAAGTTAAAACGTAAAATTCTATCGTTATTTATATTATCGTTTATAACCGTTTTAATTTTCAACGGAATAAATAATAGAGAAGTTTTTGCAGAAGAAAATTATTTATATTTAGGCGGAATGCCCGCCGGATTTACACTTCAAACCGAAGGTTCGACAGTCGTCGGTCTTTCGGATATTATTACAAAAGAAGAAATATCTTCGCCGGCAAAAAATGCAGATATTAGAGTCGGCGACGTAATTGTAAGTTTAGACGGAGAAAAGATATCGGGTGCGGAATCGATATCAAAAATACTTGAAAAATCAAAGGGAAATCCTATAGAAATTAAATTATTTCGTGATGGCGAAAGCATAACTAAATTCGTAGTTCCAAAAAAAGATTCGTTTGGCAAATATAAACTCGGTATATTTTTAAGGGATGACTTAAACGGAATAGGCACGATAACGTATTTTACCAAAGACGGATATTTCGGTTCTTTGGGACACCCCGTTTTAGACGACAACTTAAAGACCTTATCTGTGGAATCGGGAAAAGTTTTTAAGTGTTCGATTGTAGGATACGTTAAGGGAATTAGGGGGAAGGCAGGTGAACTTCAAGGTCTGTTTTTAGACGAAGAAAATATAGGTTCGGTAATAAAAAACGTTTCAACGGGGCTTTTCGGTAAATGTGATGATAAATTCGATTATTCTAAACTTCAAAAAGTCGAAATCGGTGAACCTAAAATGGGGAAAGCGAGTATATATACTTGTATTGACGGAGTAAATCCAAAAGAATATTCGATATCTATCGTTAAAGTTGACAATAAAAACATAGAAAATAAAAACTTGGTTATTAAAATAAACGACGAAGAACTTCTAAACGCAACAAACGGCATTTTACAAGGTATGAGTGGTAGCCCTATCGTTCAAGACGGTAAAATTGTTGGGGCGGTAACACACGTTTTTATCAACGACCCGTCGAGGGGATACGGAATTTATATCAAAAATATGCTTAATAATTGAATATTAAAATAAAATTCTCATAATTTATTA
>JAZRYO010000079.1:0-2223 GCA_045600785.1 Christensenellaceae bacterium
ACAAAATTACTAAAATTACTTTTTTCATAACTACCCCTTTTTGTTAATCAGTTATTCGCTATTTGGTTGCTATGCGTTAATTATTACCACAATTTTTTTATTTTATACAAAAACCCGTGCAAGTTCGCACGGGTTTTTATCGTTCGGTTTATACCGCTTTAGCGGTTTTATTTAGTTTTTTAAGTTTTTGTGCGACTTCTTTGCACTCTTTTTCGGTTTTGAATATGCCGAATACCGTCGCACCGCTACCACTCATATTTGTGGCAAGCGGACTAAAAGATTTCATAAGTTCCAAGTTTTCTTCGACTTCCTTATTTATCTCTTTTGCAGAATTATAAAGTCCGTTATTTATTTCGTCGAAAAAATCTTCTCCACTTTCTATCGCCCTTTCGACTTTATCGTTATCGGAAAGTAAACCGTTCGAATTTAATTCGTCGAAAGTTTTATAACAAAGCGAAGTGTCGACTCCTTGTTTTGCAAATAATAAAACGACGTGTAAAGATAAATTTTTCAAAAATTTTACTTTTTCTCCACGACCGCTTATTCTCGCCGTTCCGCCCCTTAACATATATCCGCTATCGCTACCTAATTTGTCGGCAAGCGATTTCATATCGCCGTCTACCATAAAGAGTTTTTTGAGTGCGTTCAGCGTTCCGGATATATCCGCCGAACTTCCACCGAGTCCGCTACCTATCGGTATCCCTTTCTTAATCTCTATATCTACTCCGCAAGTTTGAAAAGTGTTTTGAAAAAGTTCCGCCGCTTTATATGCGTTATTCGTTTTTGCGTCCGAATTTTCAAGTTCTTTTGAGTTTTTAATCTTTAACGTTATCTCGTCGTCTTTTCTCGGTTTTACGGTTATTTCGTCGTAAATATTTACCGTCGATACGATACTGTCAATCGGGTGAAATCCGTTTTCTCTTTTACCTACGTTAAGCGTTAAATTTATTTTTCCGTAGGCTTTGTATTTTACTTTCATTATCTATAAATAATTATTTCCTTATCTTCTTGTAATGGAAATTCTATATCTCCGTTATATTTTTTAACGGTGTCTTCGTCGCTCAAAAGTTCTTTGGCAACCGTCCACTCGTCGTCCCCTTTTTTAGCGTAAAAAACGCTTATAGCCCCACTTTCTTCTTGTCTTTCGGCTTTTTCCGTAATGTTTTCAACGTAGTTTACGAAAACCGTTTTATATTCGTAATAGTCAACGCAAAGTTCGGTGTCGAAGATAATTTTTTGACCGACAACTTTAACGTCGAACCTTGATTGACGTACTAAAACGAAGTCGAAGTCTTGACATTTAACGTCGAGTGAAAACGGCGCTTCACACTTAATAGGCGTTAACCCGTTATCGTTATTTTTAATTATGACGTCGCAAACGACGACGCCGTTTACGGTAAATCCGTCAGCCCTTTTATCGACCGAGTAGACCTGCGTCCTTTCGCCGAACCACGACACGACTTTACCGCCGTCGCTGATCTCTCCGCTCGATTCTAATTCAAGTGAAAAGCACTCGCTTTTAAGCCCGTCGAAAACGGGGAAGGCTTGATTCTCTCTTTTTAATTCCAACTCGTGAGTTTTTGAGTAAGCGTCATATAAAACGGGAACTTGCACGGTCGCAATTCCTTCTGCCGTCGCAAGCAAATTCATTTCGACCGCCACCGTACTTTTAGCCTTTTCTTCGTCGGAATATACTTTTATCGACACTTTCGACACCGAAACAAAGCCTTGGGCTTTCATATCGGGCAAACTTCCGCCGGCATTTAATTCGAGTCTAAACGGCAAATTCTCTCTTTCCGTTGCAACGCCTTTATTTTCGTCCAACGAAAGTATTTTCAAGTTTACTCCGATTTCGCCTTCGATAATTATTTTATCGAGTCCCGAAGATACTTTACTTATATAAACGCTTTCGTCGTGTTTTAATATTTCTTTTACGGCATAGCCGACTTCATATTCGTCGGACACCGAAAAAGTTTCCGTCGTTTTTCCCAAATAATCGTCGACTTCTACCGTTTGATTTTTATATACTATTCCTTCGCCACCCGTAATGACGGGAACGTCGGTTAAATTCTTCGAATATCCCGTAAGTTTCACTACGCAACGTGCCAAATAACCTTCTCCGTTTATGACGGCTCTTACGTCTTCGGCTGTTGCAAAAACAAAAGCGTCTTTTAAGGGAATTAAGCCTTCTATATCGGTATAACCTTCCGACCTTGAATATCC
>JAZRYO010000080.1:0-2626 GCA_045600785.1 Christensenellaceae bacterium
ATATATTACCAAACCAAATAAGCAGGCAAACGATTATTCCGACCGATGCCGATAAAAAGAACCGTTTATAATCTACCTTTTCGTTTTCTTTTTTTATAGGCGTTAAAATGAAAAACGCTATTAGAGATAGTACGCCGAAAATCGCACCGTATATTCCGAATAAATCGAATTCGGGCATAAAATATTCGGCGGAAATTATCAAAAAATTATTCAAAAAATGCAGTAATACCATAGAAAAAACGCATCCCGTTTTTATCGTAAAATAAGCAAAGACAAATCCCACCAAAAACTGATAAACCGTTTGACTCGGATTCATATGAAATATAGAAAATAAAAATCCGTTAATTAAGCAAGCACAAAAAGTATTTCCGTCTTTAACCCCGTCGAGTATAATAAACCGCATACTTACTTCTTCCAAAACCGCCGGAACGATACAAACGAAAACGATACAGCAAACGTAATTCAAGACCGAAAACGAAGGCAAAGAGATAACGCTATTTTCATAACCGAATTTTTCGGTTAAAAACTCGATAAAATATCCGTTAAGGTTCGAAAGTCCGAAAAAAGTCCCCAAAAAAAGCAAAATAAGAGAAAAATATTCTCTACGCTTCGGAAATTTAACGGGGATAGTTTTTAATACGCTTTCTTTATTATACCATCTGAAAACAAGTAGCGTTAATATTATCGAAATACTGCCAAGCGACGTCGAAATATAAAAATTTACTCCGCTATATGCGTCAAGTCCGTTTAACCCTATTATCACCGAATAACAAACGTTGACGATAAAAATTATTACGGTTAAAAGCGAAAAATAAAGTCCGCTTTTGAACTCTTTTGAATTTAAGCCCGTATCAAGCATTTTTTCTACCGCAAAAACTTTTGTAAAGTTTTCTCATTTCGTCTTCGTTAAATTCCTTTCCCGTATAAGCGCAGTTTGAATAATAGCATTTGTAAAAGAAAATCTCGTCGCCCAAATGGTATCTTATATTATTGTCGCCCGCAATTTTCGTCATTTCGGTCTTACCTTCTCCAAACACGGTATCTATTACGATTTGCGTATTTTTAATTACGTTTTCGTCAACAGGTAATTTGCCTTTCGATAAGCCCGTGCCGATACTCGTTCCGTTAATGACGATATCGAATTTCGCGGTTTTCGGAACGGTTTCTAACACTTTAACACTGTTAAAGTGTTTTGCTACGAAATCTTTTGCGGTTTTATACGTTCTGTTATAAATATATACCCGTGCTTTCGATTCGACCAAATAAAAGCATATCGCCTTTGAAAAACCACCGCAACCCAAAAGCAAAACCTTTTTATTCGCAAGTACGATTTTTTTGTTTTTAATGAAGTTTCTAAACGCCCCTACCGTCGTACAAAACCCTTCTTGACCAATAACGGTATCGCAGAGGTGAGTGCGTTTTGCAATGCCGTAATATCTTTGAAGATGCTTTGATTCTTCAAAAATATAAGGCGAAAAAACGTTATACCCCGAATATTCTTTAAGTTCGGCGTTTAACGAAAGCCTATCGCTCGAAGGCAATAGATAAGTATAAGAATAATTTGCTATCCCGAAAGAAGACAAAATACTCGAATTAACCGACCATTTATATCCGTTATCAAATTCGGGAACGATACAAGCGAGAGAATTTTCATTAAGCGACGCTAAAAAGTCGGGACAATTTTTGATTATATTCGTTTCATCTAATTCTCCGCCGTGTTTGGAAGAAATAAGTCCGACCAAAACTGCCATGTCTTCTCTGAAATTGCCACTCGAAACAAAATCTAATCCGTCATACTTTTCGACGCCGTAAATTTTAACGCCGTCGGCGTAAGCGACAGTTTTAACGCCAAAAGAATTTAGCGTTTCCGTTTGTCTTGACAATTTGTCCTTAAATCTCTTATTCAAAGCGGAACTTCCCGACAAAATACTCTCGCCTTCCGAAAGTCCCATAAGTATAGATAAAATAGGCAAATCGTCTTCTAAAAGTACGAGTTCGTGCGAAAGAACATGAGTTGCATAAAGCGTACTTTTTTTAGCGGTAATATCCGCCACCCTTTCTCCGCATATTATTCTTTCGTTTTCAACCGTTATATCCGCTCCCATACGGGATAAAACTTTAAGCGCAGTAGTTCTCGTCGGATTTATGCCTACGTTTTTACATTTGACTTCGCCAAGTAAAAGTCCCAAGGCAATATAATAAAGTGCGAAAGAAAAATCTCCGCAAATGAGTATTTTTCTACCCTTAATACCGCCTTTATGAAGTACGACGTCGCCACCGTCCGTTTCTATTCTCGCACCCATTTGTTTTAACAAAATTTCGGTGTGGTTTCTCGACTTAATATCTTCGTGTATTCTAACTTCCACTCCGCCTTGAAGGGCACACATTAAAACAGACGTTTTAATATGTGAACTTCCGTAATTCATATTGTACTTATAAGAACGCAGTTTTCCACCTTCGACTTTTATCGGCGGTACGGTATATTTTGTCAACGAAACGGTAGCACCCATATTTTCTATAGGTTCTTTAATATCACGCATATTCTTCTTTGAAAGTTCTCTATCTCCGACGAGTATTGCACTTTTATTGCTGCCCGATACGATACCGCATAAAAATTTCATTGCGG
>JAZRYO010000081.1:0-3900 GCA_045600785.1 Christensenellaceae bacterium
GATTTAATTTTAAGGGCGTAGCAATAACGTTAAGAGAGAGTATATCGGCAAGCGACAATAATTGGTCGGGAATGCTATACGCTGGAAAAGAAGCATATTTTTCAAAGAAATACCCTGTACATATAGTAGATAGAGTAGGCGGAGGGGACAGTTTCGGCGGTGGACTTATCTATTCGCTTATAAACGGATATAATCCGCAAGAAGCGATAGAGTTTGCCGTTGCGGCATCTTGTCTTAAACACAGTATCGAAGGAGATTACAATTTGGTATCCTTATCCGAAGTTAAAGCCTTAATGGGTGGCGACGGTTCGGGTAGAGTTCAAAGATAATTATGAGAGTATTTTTCAACGAAGACGCTTTTCATTTTTGGATGACGAGATTCGACGCAAAAGAAAAGGTCGATTTATGTGCGTTAAAAAATTTTATATATCAATACAAGAAAACGTCTATTACCGATTTCGTATTAAACGTTAATTTTTCGACGTCGATTACAGATTCGAAAGTCTTTGATACTTTCCTTAAAAAATATTACAAAAAAAGTGAAAACGGAGAACCTGTAAATTACGAAAACGATTATCCGAAACTGTTGCACGAACTAAACGCACAAGGTATAGACCCATACGAAGTCTTTATAAGTTCTTTGAAAGAAATAAAGATAAATCCGTGGATATCTATACGTATGGACGACGTTCATCACACACAAGAGAAAGTGCATCTTTGGAAAGATGAAAATATAGAAAAGTGCCCGAATAGGTGGATTTCCAACTATCGCAGTCCCGATTTTTATTTTGATAAGTGTCGGAATTATCTTCTTAAAAGCGTTAGACAAGAGTATTTGTCGTATATAAAAGAACAACTTTTAAGGTATGACGTTTACGGTTTGGAAATGGACTTTACAAGAGAACCTTATTGTTTTCCTATCGGACTTCAAGATAAAGGTAGAGAAGTTATGACCGAGTTTGTAAGGTCGGTAAGAAAAACCATTGACGAGATAGGTAAAAAACGCAAGAAAAAGATATACCTTTCTATGATTTGTCAAGCAAATCCGCAAACGGCGTACAATAACGGTTTTGATATTCAAGAAATTGTCGGCGAAAACCTTTTGGACTTTTTGACCGTATCGCCACGTTGGGCGACGATAAATACCGACGTCCCGATAGAAACGTGGAAAAAACTAATAGACTGTAAAGCACTTTTAGGGGTAAATCAACAACTTTTAGTCCGTTCCGAAATTCACGAACCCGACGTTTATGCGTCGTACGATATGGACTTCGGTCAGGCGGTTGCAAATCTTTCAAGGGGAAGCGATTATATATACTTATATAATCATTTTGATACGGTTGAAAGAAGAAATTTATCCGCACCGCATTCTACATCGTTTAGAAATAAAGAACTTTTACAAAGGGTGTTAGTTAATATTGGGTGCGAACGAAAACTAAAAAATGAACAAAGGCGTATCCCCATAACTTTCGACGACTTTCAAAACGGATATGAAAATATTACAAGTCAACTTCCGATTCTTCGTAACGGAATAATATCGTTTAGAATTCCGACGGGAAAAATCACTAAAAAAGACGAAGTGTATTTTACTTTTAGAACTTCTGAAAAAATCAATCCCGAAGTCGTTGAAATTTATGCAAATACCGTAAAGGGCGAGTTCGTTATAAATTCTATGGAAGATAAAAATATCGTAAAAGGAAACGTTTATTCTTATAGAATAAAAATCGACGCTTTAGTTAACGTTTGCGTCGAAGTTATAACGCACGGCTTAATTGAGATAGATTATGCCGAAATACTTATTAAGGGTAAAAATGGATTATACTAAAATATTTATGCAGTCAAAATGGATAGCGCTTGACGAAAAAACCGAATCGGGAATAATCGAAAAGCGTTTTTCAATTTATGGCGATAAAAACTTAAAAATCGCAATTTCGGGGCTTGGATTTTTTGAACTTAAAATTAACGGTAAAAAAGTATCCGACGATTTATTGACACCCGTTTGGAGCGATTACGAAAAAAGAGATTTAAGTAAACTTCTATATCCTATGCAAGCGACTTTTACGCATAGGATTTATTATATTGTTTACGGAATTAAGAAATATCTTAAAAAAGGCGAAAACGTTTTAACGGTTGAACTTGGGAACGGTTGGTATCGTCAAAGAGAAAGAAACGTCGAAGGCGAACTTGCCTACGGCAAGGCGTTAAAATGCGCATTTTCCATTTTCGACAATGAAGGAAATATCGTCGTAAAATCGGACGGTTGCGAAAATTATAGATATAGTCCTATAGTTAAAAGCAACGTTTATTTTGGCGAAAAATGGGATTTTGATTTATCGAAAAACTGTAAGATACGAAGGGTTAAAAAAGTCGGAACGCCAAAGGCTGATTTTTCATTGCAGACTTGTCCTTCGGATAAAGTAATGCAAAAATTAAAACCGAAGTTTTTGGGAGAAAAAGATGGGGCTAAATTTTACGACGTCGGAAAAAACATAAGCGGATACGCTTGTATAATTGCAACAAGCGATAAAGTTAAAGTAGTTTATTCCGAGAAAATAACCGAAGAATTTAATCACGACTTTTTATCTTGCGGTGGCGACGGACAAATTCAAAGCGACGAATTTTTACATTGCCGTAAAGGTCAAATACTTAAACCTAAATTTTCAATTCACGGATTTAAGGTGTTTAGCATCGTTGGGGGAATATGTAAAGAAGTCGATAACGTTTATACTGACGTAAAACAAATTGCCGATTTTAAGTGCGCCGATAGAGTGATTAACTGGTATTTTAACGCTTTTGTTTACGGTATGACTTCGAACATGCACTACGGCGTCCCTTCCGATTGTCCGCACAGGGAACGACTTGGATACACGGGCGACGGACAGTTGACGGCTGATTCTTCAATGACCGTTTTTTCTTGCCGTGAATTTTATAAAAAATGGATAAGAGATATTTTAGATTGTCAAGATAAAGTTTTAGGACACGTTCAACATACCGCACCCTTTTACGGCGGTGGTGGTGGACCGGGCGGTTGGGGTTCTGCAATCGTTATCGTTCCTTATGCGTACTACCGTCATTACGGAGATAAAGATATTTTAACGACTTCGTATCCGCATATTGAAAAATGGATAGAGAGTATGGTTTCGTTTTCAAGTGGCGGTTTGGTCGTCAAGGAACTTAAAGGCGGTTGGTGTTTAGGCGACTGGTGTACGCCTACGGATGTTTCTATCCCCGAAGATTTGGTAAATACCTATTATTTTATTAAATCACTTGAAACAACGGTTCAAATTTGTCATGTAATCGATAAAACCGACAAGATAGAATATTATCAAAAAATAATTGATAAATCAAAAAGGGCTATTAAAAAGAAATACGTTTCAAACGGTGAAATTACCGTTCACGGACAAGGTGCGGAAGCCTTTATTATCGACCTTAACTTGTGTGAAACGTCTGAAATTAAAAAATTAAACGACTATTATAAAAGGCGTGGAACGTTTGATACGGGAATATTCGGAACTGACGTTTGTTTGAAAGTTTTATTTGACAACGGATATTATGATACGGCTATAAAACTTTTGTCCGCCACTGAATTTCCGTCTTTTGGATATATGATGCAACACGGTGCGACGACTTTATGGGAAAATTGGAACGGTTGGTCGTGTAATCATCCTATGTATGGGTCGGCGGTTAAATATCTTTTCACAAAGATTGCAGGTATTGAAGTTGACGGGGAGAATATTTATCTTAAACCGAATTTAACTAAAAGTGTTTTACCTTTAAGATGCAGTGAAATTATTAACGGGAAAGAATTTTCGGTTTACTACCGTTTGGTAAACGACGAAATAAGAGTTAAAATAAAAAATAAAACCGGTCTTATCGTAAGGTCGGTCAATAAATATTTCA
>JAZRYO010000082.1:0-7340 GCA_045600785.1 Christensenellaceae bacterium
CAAAAGAAGTTAAAGAATATATAATTAAAAACAAAGTTTACAAACAAGATAAGCGTTTCAAGTTTTTGGATAAAAATCTAAAACAAACGAGAAAAGAACATACGGTCGGCGTAGTTATAACGGCATTAAAACTTGCCAAAAAATTAAACGTTGACCCAAATAAAACGCTTATAGCCTCGTCTTTACACGACTGCGCCAAATATTTAGATTATAAAAAATATAAAGATTTTAATTTGGAAACGCAAGTTCCGTCCCCCGTTATTCATCAATTTTTAGGGGCGTATATCGCCGAAAAAAAACTTGGTGTTAAAGACGAAGAAGTATTAAACGCAATACGTTATCACACTAGCGGAAGAAAAAATATGACGACGCTTGAAAAGATAATTTTCACGGCGGATATAATAGAAGACGGCAGAGATTTCGACGGCGTCGAAAACTTGCGCAAAGAAGTCTTTGAAGATTTTCAAAAAGGGTTTTTATCAACGCTTAAAAGAAGTTTATATTTTGTAGAAACACAAAATAAACCCGTTTATAAACTAACGAAAGAAGCGGTTGAATATTATGAAAAGGAGAAAAAATATGGAAAGCAATGAAATGGTAAAAATTATTTGCGATACCTTATCGCAAAAAAAGGCGAGCGATATACTTAAAATAGACGTTAAAGAAAAGACGACTCTTGCAGACTACTTCGTAATAGCAAGCGGTCGTTCGACTACGCAAGTTAAATCGCTTACCGAGTACGTAATAGACGCCGTTGAAAAGGCAGGCGGAGAAGTTAAGAGAAGTGAAGGAACGCAAGAAGGCAGATGGACCGTCGTTGACTTCGGCGACGTTATATGCCATATATTCAACGACGAAACAAGACTTTTCTATAATTTGGAAAGGCTTTGGACTGACGGTAAAAACGTCGAAGAGATTAAATAATTTAATTCGCCAACGGTTTTGTTGGCGGATTATTTTTTATAAGTGCGAAACGCACTTATTTTTTTTGACTTTCGGCGTATTTTTTAAATTCTTCGGGTTTAATTACGATACCCGATAGTGCGACGGTCGGTTTCGTCGTTTTTTTTCTTTTCGGTGCGGTAAAAGTCTTTTTAATAAAATAGACCTTTCCGTCGTCGGTTTTTTCATATTCTTTTTCGGCGAAGTCCCGTTTGTATTTTCTGTATAAATTCAAAAATTTAATTAAAAAAGCAAGTCCGAACGAAATGCAAAATATAAACGCTAATATAAGTATCCCTATAATAAATTTCGGCATTTTTTCACCCCGAAAAAATTATAAATCAAGAAAAAGGATAGAAATTTTCTTATCTTATCATTTTTGTTCGCATTTTGTCGGTTTTGGTTTTAGAAAAAGTAAAACTACCCATAATAGATAATATGATAGAAGAAAAAGAAGAAATAAAAACTCAATTATTTTTACAATCGAACGAAGAACTCGAAAAAGAGTTTATGGAGTATAAGGCAAATAAACTTTTAGGTAAAGTTGCTTGCGATTTGACCGACTGCGTTGACGACGAAACGGTATTGGAAAAAATGAAACAAGCAAAGGACATCGGCGTTGCGGAAATTTTAATCCGCCCGAATATGATTAAAAAAGGCAAGATTTTTAATAAAGATTTGGGGCTAAACTTATCTTGCGCCGTATGTTATCCGTATGGCGACGAACTCCCTTCGGTTGAAAAATACGCAGTAAAATCGGTAAACAATCTTAAAGTAGGCGACGTCGTCGTTCCTTGTTCTTCGACGCTTATTAACGAAGGTAAATTCGACCTTATAAAAAGTCTTTTTAAGAAGTTTTTGAAAATGAATAAGTTTTCAAAGGTTAAAGTTTTAATTGACCTTGATGAAATAATCGAAGGTAAGCAAATAAACGCATTAAAGGCACTTTCGTCGGCGGGAGTTAGCAATTTTATCATTAAGTTTTCTGGTAAAATCGACGAACTTAAAAAAGACAGGATAAAGGCGGTTAAATCGGTACTTCCAAGCGACGCTGATATATGTGTTAAGATAGGCGACGAAGAAGGCGAAGAAGTTGTCGAACTTTTCCCGCTTATAGACAATTTAATCGTAAAAGACGTGGAAAATATAGCGTCTTTGATAAAAAGACAGCTTAAATACTGAAAAATACTTTACAATTATTTTTTGCGGTAGTAAAATAAATTTATAGTATAAATTTATCGGGTAATTATGAAACAAAACGAAACGTTTACAACCAAGAAAATAGTGTATTTGTCGATAGCGGTTGCACTCGCTTTCGTTTTGACTTATATTGAAATTCCTATTTTTACTCCGTTTTTGAAACTCGATTTTTCCTTCTCGGTAATACTTATTTTTGCCTATATGTTCGGTTCGGTTGAGGGGGAAATCGTGCTTTTACTCGTTGAAACGCTGTGTCTTTTGAAAACGAGTTCAGGCGGAGTCGGAGAACTTTGTAATTTTGTTTTGGGAAACGTTTTTATCGTTATCCCAAGTTTGATTTATAGAAAAAAGAAAGGGTTAAAAAGCGTAATAATAACGCTTATTTTATGTTCGCTTTTAGCGACAGTAATTTCTTTTCCCCTAAATAGATTTTTTATTTTTCCCGTATATTCTAACTTTCTAAACGGCATATCGTACGTCGATTTGTTTAACGATACGATAGTCTTTTTACTTTTGTTTAATTTAATAAAATACCTATCTAATTCGCTTATAGCCGTACTTTTATATAAAAGACTTAAACTGCTTATATTCGGATTTAATAAAAAAACCGATAAAGTGTTTTATTCTATAAGTTGCGAAGAAACCGAAAAAATCGCAACGGATTATGCTAAAACGTTGAAAAAAGGAGACGTCGTTTTGTTAAAAGGCGAAATGGGTGTAGGCAAGACGGTTTTTTCAAAAGGCGTTGCAAAAGGGCTTGATATAGATGCGGAAATAGTAAGTCCGACGTATGCTTATATGAACGATTATAACGGCAAATTATATCACTACGATTGTTATAGATTGAAATCGGGTGAAGAAGCGGACAGTTTGGGACTCACCGAATATTTTTACGGCAACGGAATTTGTCTTATCGAGTGGAGTGAGAATATCTCCGACGTTCTGCCGAAAGACGTGAAAATTGTTAAAATAGAGAAAACGGGCGAAAACGAAAGGAAAATTACTTTATGAATTATTTAGCGATTGATACGAGCGGAAAACATTTATGCGTTTATATTGGCGGAGATAAAACGGCTACGGTTTATATAAAAGACTGTTCCTTAAATCACTCCGTCGTTTTAATGGACGCAATAGAAAAATGTTTACATAAAGCAAATTTGGAATTAAATGATATAGACGTATTTTGTTCGTCAATAGGGCCGGGGTCGTTTACGGGAATAAGAATAGGCGTTTCTACCGTTAAGGCATTTTCGTATGCGAACGACAAAAAGGTTCTCCCTATCACTTCGTTTGAAACTTTGGCATATAATACTAACGTAAATAAAAATAAACTTTGTTTGATATCGGCAAGGCACGGAAATTATTATGCTTGCGGATACGATAAAAACAACAAAGTTATTTTACCGCCGTCATTTTTGACTTCTGATGAGATTAAAAAGTCGTCGGATAAATTCGTATTTATTTGCGACGAGAAAACTCCCGAATTTAAGTCAAAAAAAGCGAACTTGAAAAAGGGATTTATAAAGGCCGTTCAAAGTAAAATAGACAATGCGACTTTGGATAGAGAAACGCTTATCCCCTTGTACGTCAAGAAAAGCCAAGCCGAAGAGGAGATTAAATAATGGATATTCTCTTTCAAAAGTGGCAAGTTGAAGATTTGGGCGATATAGGAAATTTGGAAGCAAAATGTTTTTCTGACCCATGGTCGAAATCTATGCTTCTTGCGTCGTTTTGTCAAGAAGGGTTTATCGGATACACCGCAAAAATAAAAGATAAACTAATCGGTTATATAGGTTGTTCGTATCTATTTGAAACGGCGGACGTTTTACTTATCGCAGTTGACGAAGAATATAGAAAACAAGGCGTAGCGACAAAACTTTTAACTCTTGCCGAAGACGAAATGAGAACTAACGGAGTTCAAAAAATAATGCTTGAAGTCAGAGTGTCTAACCTTTCGGCGTATAAGTGTTATGAAAAGTTGGGCTATAAAAAAATCGCCGTAAGAGAAAGATATTACGGCGACAGCGAAGACGCAATTATTATGGAGAAAGATATATAGATAGACTTATAGGCGGACTTCCGTCGATAGATAAGGGGCGTGGCGAAGTAATTTTATTTTTACACGGCTACTTATCGTCAAAAGAAAGTTTTATAAAACAAATAAATTTCTTTTCGAAATTTTTTAGAGTTATAGCAGTTGATATGGCGGGATTCGGGGAAAACAAAGAACTGAAATTTCCTTATTCCGTTCAAGATTATGCGGAGAGTATTCTAAAAGTAATCGACGAGTTAAAAGTCGATAAAGTAAATATAATCGCACACTCTTTCGGGTGTCGGGTGGCAACAAGAATTGCAACTTTGAGAAGCGATAAAATAAATAAAATAGTTTTTACAGGCGCTGCGGGGTTAAAACCCCGACGAAGTCTAAAATACTTCGTCAAAAAGGCGTCTTTTATTTTACTCAAAAATTTTGTCGATAAAAGTCGATTAAAGAAGTTTTATTCAAGCGATTATTTATCTTTATCTCCCGTAATGAAAGAGAGTTTCAAAAAGATAATTAAAGAGTATCAAGACGAAGAGATTAAAAAAATAAAGAATAAAACGCTTATTATCGTCGGAACGAAAGATAAAGAAACGCCCTTATATATGGCAAAGCGATTTAATAGGGGAATTAAAAACAGTAAACTTATAAAGATTAAAGGTGCGGGGCATTTCGCCTTTTTGGATAATACGGACTATTTTAACGAGAAAGTATCGTCTTTTTTATGGGGGTAAAAATATTTTATATTCTATATTTTACGGGCTTTTAGTCGTCGCAACGACAGTCGTTTTTTCTAAAAAATATCTTACCGTATTTCAGCAATGCGGATACTCTTGTCGAGAATATATAAAGTGCCTTTTAATAGGTCAAAAAAAAGAACTTAAAAAAACGTATTTGTTCTTTTTGGGGATATTGACGGTTGAAATTATTCTTAAAATATTTTTCTTTAACAAAGGGCTTTTGGCGGTATTATATTTAGCCGTTTTGATTTTTTGTTTTTCATATAAAATCATAACGACCGAAATTAAAAAAGTCGTATATACGAAAAGGTGCTTAAGAATAGTTTTATCGACCTATACGGCGTTTTTTATATCTACCTATTTAATTTGTAGGTTTATATCCGCATATTTTATAGGCGTGTCGCTTGCGGTATTTTTATCCCCCGTAATATTTATTTTCGGGTATTTGGTTTTTCTTCCTTACGACAAAATAAAATTTAACAAAAGCATTAAAAAATGCAAGGAAAAATTAAAGGCGTCGTCAGTTAAAAAAATAGGTATAACGGGAAGTTTCGGAAAGACGACGACGAAAGATTTTTTGTATGCGATTTTATCTAAATTGTATAAAACCGTAAAAACTCCGAAATCTTACAATACGCCACTCGGAATATGTTTAAGCGTAAACAACCTAAATTTTTGCGACGAATATTTTGTTTGTGAAATGGGTGCAAGGCGTAAAGGGGATATAGAATTTTTGTCCGATATCGTATGCCCGAACGTCGCAATAATTACGGGGGTATGTTTGCAACACGCCGAAACACTTGGCGATATTGAAGATATAAAACACGAAAAAAATCAACTTATTGAGAAGTTAGACGGCGACGGCTACGCAATATTTTCTAGCGATAACAAGTATTCCGTCGACATGTATGAAAAAGCGAAATGTAAAAAATTTCTTGCGGGAAGAAACGGTGGGATAGTTTACGTCGATAACGTTAAAGAAAGCGATACGGGGACTGAATTCGATATAGTAATAGACGGTAAAAGGTATCCCGAAGAAGTCGGTTTTTTAGGTCGGCATTTTTTGACCGACTTATGTTTGGCGGTTGCTTGCGCATATCTTGAAAATGAAGATATAGATAAAATACTTTTCGGAATATCTTCATTAACACTTCCTTCACATAGATTAAATGTATATAAGACGACAAGCGGAATAACAGTTTTAGACGACGGCTATAATGCCAACTGCGAAGGTGTTAAGGAAGCGTTAAGCGTCCTAAAACTTCAAAAGGGTAAAAAGACGGTAATAACTCCGGGGATAGTTGAACTCGGAAAATACGAAAGGCAAGAAAACGAAAATTTGGGAAGAGAAATATCTCTCGTTGCCGACTACGTTATAGCGGTCGGGAAAAATTCGAAATACATAAAATCGGGGATACAGGCGACGGATAAAGTTTGTTTTGAAGTATCGTCGCTTGAAGAAGCAAAAACCGTATTGAAAAGGTTGATAAAGTCGGGCGATGCGGTTTTATTTATTAACGACTTGCCCGACAAATACGGAAATTAGGAGATAATATGAATAACGTTTTAATTTTTTTCTGTGGTATGTCTTGCGAACACGATATATCCGTCATTACGGGCGTTATGACGACTAACGTCCTTAAAGGAAGCGATTATACGCCTATTCCCGTTTACGTTTCGAAAACTGGGAAATGGTTTACGGGTGATAGACTTTTAGACTTGTCGTTCTATAAAAATTCGGACCTTAAAAAACTTCAAGAAATTGACGTTTTAGTCGGCGAGTCAAAGGTGTATGCCGTAAAGAAAAATAAGTTAAAATTTTTATATAACGCCGATTCGGCGATAAATTGTCTGCACGGGTATTTCGGCGAAGACGGTACTTTGGCGGGAAAACTAAAACTTTCGTTTATACCTTTATCGTCGCCGTCGCTATTTCAATCGTCATCGACGATGGATAAATATTTTACGAAAATAGTTATGAAAGGGTTGGGCGTTCCCGTCGTTCCGTATCTCAAAGTGTCGAGAGAAAGATATTACAAAAACAGAGAATTTACAAAGGGCTACATAATCAAAAATTTAAGTTATCCAGTTATCGTTAAACCGGCAAATCTAGGCAGTAGCATAGGTATCAGCGTCGCTAAAACCGACGTAGAACTTAAAAATTCTTTGGAACTTGCTTTTAGATACGACGGAAAAGTTATAGTCGAAAAGGAACTCGAAAATTTTAGAGAAATAAACTGCGCCGCATATAAAACGGTAGATAAAATAGTCGTTTCCGAATGTGAAGAACCTAAAACGAAAAACGATATATTAACGTTTAGCGATAAATACACTACGGTATCCGAGAAAGATTTTCCCGCAAAAATCCCCGAAAAGATATCTAATAAAATTAAAGATTTGACCGAAAGTATATATAG